>DATCTB010000050.1:0-5639 GCA_036568185.1 Bacteroidales bacterium
GCTCGCAATTGGGCTTTCCCCTGCGGCTGTTCAATTGCGAGGCGTCATCGATGAAGCAGTCTTTGTAATTGCGGATTTCAAAAAACTATATGTTTAACTTTGACGAAACCGTTTCACGCAAAGCCCGCAAAGTATGAAAACACGCAAAGAACGCGGTGAATTTAAATTTCGAATTGGCTAGCCTTGCCTTAAACTCAGACTGAGGAGTCGTTGGTGGAAAGAGGGACAATGCTGATACCTGGCGAACCGTCCCGCCAGATGCGATATAGTGTGAGAGGCTTACTCCGTCAGTTTTTACTGGAGGATCCGTCTACTCGATTTTGTGCACAGAACTTGTTAATTTTTCTGTCAGTGATTTTATAAACTTGTCATTTGTACCGCAACAGCCTCCAAAAATCTTGAAATTAAACTCATTTCGCAGAAAGCACATTTCGCTTATTATTCTATCGAAATCGTCTTGTTGAAGTATTTTACAATTGTTCAGTTCCTCAGGAGTCAAAATTGAAGCATTAGATTGAATGCCTTTAAAACGTTCTAAAAACCGATTATTCTTATTTTTTTCTTGATTCATTCCATGGATTAAGTTTGTAGGGTGAATACAATTTGCCATATAACAAATTGGACTCGGAAATGCTTCATTATCTATTATTTCAATTGCTTTTGATAAAACGGTTCCATCCATTAAGCAACCGTCCTTTCGTAACATGAAACTTATAATATAGGGAATGTTGGTTTCAGCCATAGCTCTGGCCATTCCAATCGTCTCATTAATTTCCGGCATTATTCCAGCAAATAAAAAGTCTATATTTTCATTTTGAAATTGAGATGTTTGTTGTTTATGAAAAATGTAAGACTCTTCAATGTCTAATATTTTCTCTCCGCTATAAGCATCACCTTTGCATCCCATCAATCCTCCAAGCATTATTTTTTCAGAATATTCATTATAGCTTTCCTTAATTCTATTCAAAAAAGAGCAAGAGTCGGAAAGTAAATTATTGTTACGAAAGATTGAATTGTTAATCGATTCAAAGTTTACCTTACGGGTTGGAGTCATTATCATTATTGGTAGATTATATTTTTCCCCAATAGCAATATATTGCTTGTAAAGTAATTCAAGTATTTTAGGTTCAGTATATATCAAGCCGGCGTGATTTATATAATCATCCATTTTTAAATTGAACTCAGTCTTCAGTCTTTCAACTAATGCTCCTTCGGTCAGTATAATTTCTGATTCTTGAAATATTTTATCAAATGACATTATTTTCTATTTATTGCCCGGGCTTGTTCGCATTGTGCACAACGTATTCTATTTTTCATCGTTCCCAACAAAAGTAGGAAGAAAATGCGGCCATAATGAAGTAAAGAATGAAGATTGAAAGAGGGCGCAATGGCAAGATGAATAAAACCAAGGGGGCACGAGCTACAAGCTCGCGCAAACAGAGGGACTGTTCTTCTTTCAGTCATTATGGTTTAAATTTTTCAAATGTGTTTTCGTTAAATTTATATGCTCCGTTTTCGTGTGTTCCTAGCCAAAGGTTACCATTGTTGTCTTTATAAATACTGAATAAAGTAATGTCTTTTGAATTATCTTGAACTACATATTGAGTGATTTTGGTTCCATCATATTTCCAAACGCCACTGCGATAGGTTACAAACCACAAACTATTATTGTTGTCTTTTACTGTTGATAGATACTCATTTAGACCACTGGTATTCTTTCCATCTAAACTACCTATACTTTCGTGTCTAGTATAAAACTTACTGCTTTTTAAAGTTGTACTGTCGTAAATACTATAACGGTTTTCGGTATTAAACCAAAAGTCCCCATTTTTGTCTTCCGTAATTGAACGTACTCCGTTTGCACCTTCGTTGCGAAATTCTGTCACATCTTCTTCTGTAATCCATTCAAATGATTTTCCATCGTATCGGCAAACTCCAACAGGGTTTGTGCCAAACCATATGTTACCTTTTTTGTCTTTATAAATGCTATAAATTTCATAAGGATTGGTAAGTTTAGGTGGCTTTGGTAGTGTCAGTTCATAAAAAGTATTTCCGTCAAAGCGATATACTTTTTCGGTTTGATAAGCATTTCTTAGCCACAAATCATTGGCATCAAGTTTCCAATCATTACTTGGGGTTGCTATAATTTTAATAAATGATTGTCCGTCAAATTTAGTTATTGTAGAATTTGGGTGGCAACCAATGAAGTAAGTGTTTCCAGATTTATCTTCTGTAATTTCATCTATTCTATTGTTTTGCAAACCGTGCTTTGTTGTATAATTTATCAATGTCTTACCGTCATATCTATACACTCCTGTTTCCCAGCTCCCAAACCAATACACGTTCTTCTTGTCTTGATAAACAACCATTATACTTTTACCCAGTTCTTTTACTGTGTCGCCTTTTGTAAACTGGTCTGCATTTTTTTTTTGATTGGTGGTCTGCCCATTGCACGAAGTCAATATGGATAGAATGCTAAAAAATATGAGTGTTGTTAACTTCATGTCTGTCTGTTTATTGTTAGCGCTGTTGGTCATAGAATAGCCGATAACGTAAAGTGTTTTATTCATCGCTCCCACACAAAAGTAGGAAGAAAATGCGGCAATAATGAAGTAAAGAAAGAAGAATGAAAGAGGGCGGAATGGAATGATGAATAAAACCAGCGGGGCACGAGCTACAAGCTTGCGCCAACGGGGGGTTACAATACTTACTGAGCAAGAAGGGACATAGAAACTAATGCTTTACGCAATTATTTACTACTGATTTTATTTACCTACCAATGTGTTATTTATAACATTTTCATATTCCTTTAATAAATGACGCTCTTTAATAGCTACATCTGTCATCGAAATAGATAAAAATTGCAGTATTTTCTGAATTGACTCTTCGTTATCCATGAAATCCATATTGATTAACCCTGATAGTAATATGTTACAGAATTCATTATAGGCTTTTTGAGATGCGTAGACTCGATTGAGAGATTGAATTTTATCGATTGATAATTCGTTAAGCAATCCAGTTTGAATTCCAGTCTCAAAAGCACTATTTGTAAGGGTTAAAGTATTTACGCCTCTAAAAAAAGAAGGTATTTGATTTTTACCTGATTTTAAAAAGTAGCGCGAACTATCTCTCAGCATTTCGTGATAATCGACAACCATATTTATGTTGTTTTTGTTATCCTTAATTTCACTTATAATGTTTTCGATTAGTAATTTTTTCTTTGAATCTTGCTGCTTGCTTTCTGACCAATTTGAGACAATAAAACCAAGATAAACGCCTATCATTACGGGAATAATTTGGAAAAATAACTCTCCAATCTTTCTCTTAATTTTCATAAATATTTATTTTTTTTACCTATTTTTAAACTATTTAGAACGGAAATAAAACGAAACTTATTCTTCCAATTTGAGCATCTAAAAATAGTCATTTTTCCTATTTTACCTATTCTTCAATTAATCCATTCACCTATTCACCACTCGCCCTTGGCTTTCGCAAAAAAACTTGCTCACGTCCTTATAAATACTACTTTTGCAGCCCAAAATTCTAAAATTCAATGCAAAACATCAGAAACATAGCCATCATTGCCCACGTTGACCACGGAAAGACAACGCTGGTTGATAGAATGCTCCACCAGGTAAAGCTGTTCAGGGAAAACCAGGAGGTAGGGGAGTTGATACTCGACAGCAACGACCAGGAACGTGAACGTGGAATTACCATTCTTTCGAAAAACGTTGCCATCCGGTACAAAAACACCAAGATAAACATCATTGACACCCCCGGCCACAGCGACTTTGGTGGTGAAGTGGAACGCGTTCTCAACATGGCCGATGGCGTGTTGCTGCTCGTTGATGCCTTTGAAGGCCCGATGCCACAAACCCGTTTTGTGTTGCAAAAAGCTATTGATTTAAACCTGAAACCCATTGTTGTAATCAACAAAGTGGACAAGCCCAACTGCCGCCCCGACGAGGTGCAGGAAGCTGTGTTCGATTTGATGTTCAACCTGGGTGCTTCAGAAGACCAGCTTGATTTCCCAACCGTATTTGGCTCTTCAAAAGAAGGCTGGATGTCGGGCGACTGGAAGAAACCAGCGGATGATGTTTCGCATTTGCTTGATATGATTGTTGAACATATTCCGCCTGCCGAGTTCGTGGAAGGAACGCCACAAATGCAAATTACATCGCTTGATTATTCGTCTTTTGTTGGAAGGATTGCTGTGGGAAGGCTTATGAGGGGAACTTTAATGGCAGGAATGCCGGTTTCGCTGGTGAAAAAAGATGGCACTTTTGCAAAGCAGAAAATAAAGGAATTGTATGTTTTTGAAGGACTTGGCAAGGAAAAAGTTAAACATGAAGTGCATGCAGGTGATATTGTTGCCATAATGGGCATTGAAGACTTTGAAATTGGCGACACCGTTGCCGACTTTGAAAGGCCTGAAGGCTTACCACGCATCAAGATTGATGAGCCAACCATTAGTATGTTGTTTACGATTAACAATTCGCCATTTTTTGGTAAAGAAGGAAAGTACGTAACATCGAGGCACCTACGCGACAGGCTGTTTCTTGAGATTGAGAAAAATCTGGCTTTACGTATTGAAGAAACCAATTCGCCCGATTCATACCTCGTTTACGGGCGTGGCATACTCCACTTGTCCATTTTGGTAGAAACCATGCGCCGCGAAGGCTATGAGTTCCAACTTGGGCAACCGAAAGTAATTATCAAAGAAATTGACGGTGAAAAACATGAACCGATTGAATACCTTACCGTTCTAGTTCCCGAAGAGTTTTCGGGCCGCGTAATTGACGTTGTTACATTGCGCAAAGGCGAGTTTATGAATATGGAGCACAAAAACGACCGCGTAATGCTTGAGTTCAGCATACCTGCAAGGGGAATTATTGGTTTAAGAAATACAATCCTGACCCAAACAGAAGGGGAGGCCATTATTGCACACAGATTCAAGAGTTTTGAGCCCTGGAAAGGCGAAATCAAATTTAGGAATAATGGTGCTTTGATTGCAATGGAAACCGGCGTTGCCGTGCCTTTTGCTATTTTCAAACTCATCGACCGAGGTAAGTTTTATATCCACCCGAATGATGATATTTATGCCGGGCAGGTGATTGGAGAAGCTACCCGCGCAGGCGATTTGGTGATAAACGTCAACAAAACAAAAAAGCTGACCAATATGCGTGCTTCGGGTTCGGATGAGAAGGTGATGATTCCGCCGCCAATTATTTTTTCACTGGAAGAATACATGGAAGTTATCCGCGAAGATGAATACCTTGAAGTTACGCCACGTTCGCTCAGGCTCAGGAAAATATTACTAAACGAAACCGACCGGAAAAGGGCGTCAAAAAGTTAGATTTTAATGCAGAAAACTGTTCAGATTACCTTTATTGTTTTATTTGCCAGTTTGCTTGGCTCGTGCAATTTTATCAGGCAAACCGGCGAAATGAAGCGTTTTGTGGAGTGTAATTTCGCAGTTTATACGGTTGAAGTGCAGGAAGTAAACGGGATAAATGTTGTTGGGGTAAAAAATGCTTCTGACCTGGGCTGGATGAATATTTTAACGATAGGGCAGAAGGCCCTGTCGGGAAGCTTGCCGGCAAAATTGAAATTCAGTATTATTGTTCAAAACAAATCGG
>DATCTB010000051.1:0-4007 GCA_036568185.1 Bacteroidales bacterium
GGAAAACCCACTATTATTAATAATGTGGAAACTCTTGCCAACATTCCTGAAATTATCAACCAGGGTGTGGAAAAATTTAGTTCCATCGGGACAGAAAAAAGCAAAGGCACCAAAGTTTTTGCCCTTTCGGGAAAAGTAAAACTCACCGGGCTTGTTGAAGTGCCGATGGGAACTACCATCCGTGAAGTGATTTTCAATATTGCAGGCGGAATTCAAAATGATAAAAAGTTCAAATCAGTGCAGATTGGCGGACCTTCCGGTGGTTGTATAACCGAAGCGAATTTAGACATCCAAATTGAATACGAATCGCTGCTGAAAATAGGAGCCATGATGGGTTCAGGCGGTTTGGTTGTGATGGACGAAGATACCTGCATGGTGGATGTTGCCAAGTTTTTTATGGATTTCATCCAGCGCGAAAGCTGCGGAAAATGTATCCCCTGCCGGGAAGGAACGAAAAGGATGCTCGATATCCTGGAAAGCATTACCCACAAACCCACGAATGGCTCAGCCCACGAACCACTCGAACGTTTCAAAGGCATTATGCAATTGGAGAAGTTAGCCTGGGTAATTAAAGAAACTTCGCTTTGCGGGCTCGGGCAATCAGCTCCCAACCCGGTGTTGAGTACCCTCAAATGGTTCAGGCATGAATACGAGGAACATATTTTCAACAGAAAATGCCCGGCACTGGTTTGTACTGAACTAAGAACTTTCAAAATAGAAGTGGACAAATGCAATGGTTGCATGGCTTGTGTGAAAAAATGCCCGACTGACGCTATCATTGGAGCCAGAAAAATTCATCATTTTATTGTTGAAGAGAAATGTATTTCATGCGGTTCATGCTATGATGTCTGCAAGTTCGATGCAATTACAATTTCATAATATTTAAAGAAGCAAAAATGGATTTTACCATCAATATAAACAACAAAAAACTGGAAGCCAGCAAAGGAGAAACCATCCTCGATGTACTGAAACGCAACGGCATCAAGGTTCCTACGCTTTGCCACATCAAAGATGCATTTCCAACAGGCGCTTGCCGCATGTGCGTGGTCGAAGATACCAACAGCGGAAAACTGGTTACATCCTGCTCCTACCCTGTTGAGCCGGGGCTTTCCATCCTCACCCACTCACAAAGGGTTGTAGAATCAAGGAAAATGATTACTGAACTGCTGCTTTCCAACCACCCGGATGATTGCCTGTATTGCGTTAGAAACAAAAACTGCGAACTGCAAAACCTGGCTGAGGAACACCACGTTACCGACCGCAGGATAAGGGGTGTGAAAAAACACCAGAACATGGATATTTCAAGCGCCAGCATAGTCCGCGACCCGGAAAAATGTATTCTATGCGGGCGTTGCGTATATGCCTGCGAAGAAGTGATGGGCGTTGCCTGCATTGATTTTATCAACCGTGGCAACCGTTCCATTATCGGCACTGCCTTCAACCAGGGCTTAAATACTTCAAGCTGCGTGAATTGCGGGCAGTGCATCATGGTTTGCCCAACAGGTGCTTTGACGGAAAAAAATCATTTTCCGCAAATACAGGAAGCTTTGAACAATCCTGCAAAAAGGGTGGTTGTGCAATACGCTCCCTCCATTTCAGTCTCGATGGCTGAAGAACTGGGAATGCCCGCCGGGACTGATATAAACGGAATTTTAAACGCTGCTTTGCGCAAAATTGGCTTCGACCACGTTTTTGATTCCTCCTTCTCAGCCGACCTTACCATCATGGAAGAATCAGCCGAATTGATAGACAGGGTAAGCAATGGCGGCACTTTGCCAATGATAACCAGTTGCTGCCCGGGTTGGGTGAAATATGCTGAAGAATTCGCTTCTGACTTTATCCCAAACCTGTCAAGTTGCAAATCGCCGCAACAGATGATGGGTGCTATTATCAAAACCTATTTTGCGGAAAAAGAAAATTTGAAGCCGGAAGAAATTTTCTCGGTTTCTATCATGCCCTGCACAGCCAAAAAATTTGAAGCCCAGCGCGTTGAAATGACCAACGAAGGAATTTCGGATGTGGATGCTGTCCTCACTACTCGCGAGTTGACAAAATTCTTGAAACTCTACGGTATCGATATGTTCAATATTCAACCTGAACTAACTGATTCGCCCCTTGGTTTCCGCAGCACAGCCGGAAAACTCTTTGGCGCTTCGGGCGGTGTGATGGAAGCAGCCATTCGTACAGCTCATTTCAAACTGACAGGGAAAGAATTGGTTCAATTCCAGGTTCCTGCTGTAAGGGGTTTTGAAGGAAGAAAAGAAACCAAACTCAATATTAATGCACTTGAACTCGGAATTGCCGTTGTGAATGGGCTTGCCAATGCCAAAAAGCTGCTTGATGAAATCAGGAACGGAAGGAACGATATTCATTTTATTGAAGTGATGGCTTGCCCGGGAGGTTGCATTGGCGGCGGCGGGCAGCACATTGGCGCCACCGACGAACAATTGAGGGCAAGAGCCAGGGCGCTGTACAAAATTGACGAATCGGAAACCTTGAAAGTTTCGCATAAAAACCCTGAAATCATAGAATTGTACAATAACTTTTTGGGTGAACCATTGGGGCATAAAAGCCATGAATTGCTTCATACACATTACGAAAAAAGGGATGTAATGCTCTGATTTATTGCCACAAAGGCACTAAGGCACAAAGTTTACAAAAAATAAAACTCAATAATAAAATGGCAAATAACAAACGAAATACATTGGTTTACACGGTGAAAGACCGTTGCCGCGTTTGTTATACCTGTGTCCGCGAATGCCCGGTAAAAGCCATCAAAATAGTGAACGGGCAAGCCGAAGTGATGGGCGAAAGGTGCATCGCTTGCGGCAATTGCGTAAGTGTTTGCAGCCAGGGTGCCAAGGCTTTTTTGGAAAGTTATAGCGAAGTGGCTGAAATGCTTCTTTCAGGAGAAAAAGTGATAGCTGCCGTTGCACCCAGTTTCCCGGCTGAATTCACTGATTTATCCGACAATAGGATGCTTCCCGCAATGTTGAAAGCTTTGGGTTTTTACAAAGTGGTGGAAGTTTCTTTTGGAGCAGATATGGTAGCGATTGAGTACAAAAAGCTGATGGAGAAAAATGGCGGAAAAGGCTATATCACCAGCGATTGCCCGGCAGTGGTGGCTTGTATTGAAAAACATTACCCCAGCCTTGTTGGCTCGCTGGCGCCTATTGTTTCGCCCATGGTTGCTATAAATCGTGTGGTTAAACAATTGTATGGAAATGATTTAAAAACCGTTTTTATTGGACCTTGTATTGCTAAAAAAGGCGAAAGCACTGAAATTGACGAATCTATCACTTTTACCGAGTTGAGGGCTTTGTTCGATTTATTTAAAATTTCTGAAAAAAATATTTCTCCCGCTGATTTTGACCCTCCATTTTCCGGAAAAGGTTCTGCCTTTCCGGTCAGCCACGGGTTGTTGAACACCATGGGGCGCTCGGTTGACATTACCGACGATACCGTTGTGGTAACAGATGGAAAAGACAGCATTATGCAGGCAATTAAGGAGTATGAATTGGGCAATTTGGAAGGGAAACACCTCGAATTGCTTTGCTGCGAAGGCTGCATTATGGGACCAGGCATGTCACCTGATGGAAACCGGTTTTACAGAAGAAAACTCATCAGCGAATATGTAAAAGAAAAAATGAATTCCCTCGACGAAGAGCAGTTTTCCCGGCAGGTAAATTCCTTTAGCCACATTGATTTTTCTCAAAGTTTTACAGTTTCAAAACAAGAAATTCTCATTCCTGACGAAGCTGAATTGAATAAAGCGTTGGCTTCCATCGGGAAATTTCACCCCAACGACCACCTGAATTGTGGAGCCTGCGGATACCACACTTGCCGCGAACATGCTATTGCAATAATAAACGGTCTGGCAGAAAATGAAATGTGCCTTCCATACACCATTGAAAAAATGCACCATATGATTAGCGATTTGAATATTTCAAACGACAAGTTGGCAAAAGCCAAAAAAGCGTTGAAACATTCAGAAAAACTGGCGAGTA
>DATCTB010000052.1:0-18824 GCA_036568185.1 Bacteroidales bacterium
AGTGAAAGGTTTCCAGGGAAATGATTTGGCAAAGGACAACACTATTCTGGCCTGCGTGAAGCATGTGGCTGCATACGGAGCTCCCGAAGCCGGAAGGGATTACAATACCGTTAACCTTTCTTTAAGAAGCCTGTATGAAACTTACTTGCCTCCATACCACGCAGCAGTGGAGGCCGGAGTTGGTTCGGCCATGACGGCTTTTAATGAAATCAATGGAATTCCTTGTACGGCAAACGAATGGCTCTGGGAAGATTTGATGAGAAAAGAATGGGGTTTTCGGGGTTTCGTAGTAACAGATTATACTGCAATTAACGAAATGATAAAACATGGGGTGGCTGCTGATACGTTACAGGCAGCTGTATTGGCAGTAAATGCCGGAGTTGACATGGATATGGTTGGGCAAAGTTTTTTGCTGCATTTGAGAAAAGCGGTTGAAAATGGAGAAGTAGCCGAAAATCAAATTGACAAAGCCGTTTACAGAATTTTGCATGTGAAATATGAACTCGGCCTGTTCGACGATCCTTACCGCTATTGCAACAAGGAAAGGGAAAAGTTGGATATTATGACTGACGAACAATTGAAATTTGCCCGCGAAGTGGCCGAGAAATCAATGGTATTGTTGAAAAATAAAAATAATTTGCTGCCTCTGTCCAAAGAAATAAAAACCATTGCTGTTATTGGCCCGCTGGCTGACAATAAGTATGATATGATAGGTGGCTGGTCGGCAGGAGGTGATCGTTATGCCAAACCAGTTACTTTGTTGGAAGGTGTGAAAAATGTACTGGGCGATAATGTAAAAGTGCTATATACCAAAGGAACCGATTTCAATACAGAATCAACGGCTGGTTTTTACGAAGCCATCAACTTTGCGCGTCAGGCAGATGTGGTGCTTCTTGCACTTGGCGAAAGCAACAGCATGAGTGCCGAAGCCAAATCCCGATCGATGATTGATTTGCCGGGAAACCAACTCCAGTTGGCTGAAGAAATTATTAAGGCAAATAAAAACACGGTTGTAATATTAATGAACGGCAGGCCTTTGACAATTGAGAAACTTAATGAAATTTCGCCCGCTATTCTTGAAACCTGGTTTGCCGGAACCGAAGCAGGAAATGCCATTGCCAATGTTGTGTTTGGCGACTATAATCCTGCCGGGAAACTGACCATGACTTTTCCAAGAAATGTTGGTCAGATCCCGATTTATTATAACCACAAAAACACTGGCAGACCCTACAATCCAAACGACAGCTACACTTCGCACTATATTGATGTTGACAATTCGCCTTTGTACCCTTTTGGATACGGTTTGTCTTATACCACATTTGAATATTCAGATTTGAAAGTGGATAAGAATGAAATCTCAACCGGGCAAAAGGTAAATGTATCTATAACAGTTAACAACACGGGAAATTACGCCGGAGAAGAGGTTGTTCAGCTTTACATCCACGACCTGGTTGGAAGTGTTACACGTCCGGTTAAAGAATTGAAAGGGTTTCAAAAAGTATTTTTGGAAAAAGGTGCTTCTGCAACTGTTTCTTTCTCCATTGGCGATGAAGAGCTTTCATTCTACCGCAAAGACATGAGTTTCGGGACAGAACCGGGTGAGTTTGATTTGTATGTTGGAGGAAGTTCTGCTACTGAAAATTCAGTCCGGTTTTCTTTGAAGTAGTTCAAAGTTTTTATTCAACAAAAAAGCCTGCCGGAAATTTTCCGGCAGGCTTTTTTCGTGGTAAAAACAAATTAATTCTTCATCAGTTTTGCTGAAGTTGTTTTGTTGTTTTTGTCGGTAAGTGTAATAATATACACTCCGCTATCAAGGGAAGAAGCATCAATGTTGATAGGTCCCCTGTTTACATTTTCAATTATGTACAATTGTTGTCCAACAATGTTTGAAATAGTAATACTGTTCATATCACTTTTCAGATCAATGTTGATTGAAGTTGTAAAAGGATTTGGGTACATCGAAATAGTACTTTCAGCGTTGTTATTCCAAATTCCTGAAATCGGATTTGGGTCGCTATTGATAACTATGTTGTCAATGTACATATCCACATCTTCAGCTGTTTCAAATGGATCCTGGAAGTCAGGCATCAGAGCTACTACTCCATAATCGGCATCGGCCAATTCGCTGAAATTAAATACCATATCCTGCCATGCATTTACTTCTGTTTGCGGTCCTGTGCTGCTAGCTTCAAGTTGAGTGGCACCTTCTAATTTAAATTTAACAGGACTAATCATTGGCTTCCATACCATGTAGTGTACATATTTTGTCTCAGTGGTATTCACTGCAGGAGTACATTGTGCCCAGAATCCTCCCCACGGTACACCACCATTGTCAGTGCCGCGGCGGATAAATTTCAGAACTTTGTTACTGGTATTGATTCCTGATTTATCAGGGTTGTCAATAATCATAAAGGTTTCGTCAACTGGATGCAAAGCGTCATTGTCATATTCGCCACAACCCATTACATGTGGAGTTAATACTCCCCAGGTGTCATTTTCAAAATCGGCCAAGATACCTGGAGGAGGTGGAACTTCATCATTGTACCAAACAGTAACTACGTTTAATCCTTCTTTTACAGTATAAGTTCGGTTTGGACCTCCACCCGGGAACTCTGAATTATCCCAATTCCCGTCAATACGGTACTTGTACTCAAGTTCCTCGCCAACTGTAAAATTGTCGAGAGTTATTGTGTAAATATCCATGGCGCCAGCTGTACATTCCATAACCGGATCTCCCCAATTATTAAAATTACCAGCAATGTCAACAGATTCAGTAGCTGGGTCAAAATTGCCCAGTGTAACTTGGTATGACATATTTACATTAAAGGTAACCGATGGAGCAGGAGGATTGCCTGCATTGGTTGTTAATATAAAACGCCAGTAAGCACCACCTTGAATTTCAATATTAATGGTCATTGTATCGTTTGTAGCATTAAATTCTACCATGTAAGTAATAGCATCGGGAACGTCCACATTCGGAAGCTCACCATTATTAACTACTTTCGCAAGGCCCAAATATGATCCTATGCCATTCAGTGTAATAGTACCCGCCACATCATCGTAAACCCATGTTGCAGGGTTTGAGCCATCATGAGGGGCAACTGGAGCTCCACATCCTTCAGGTACTCCTTGCCAAGCCTCATCCCAGGTTTCTTCTTGCTGTACATTCTGAAAGGTGCCATCTTCTGAGAAAACATATTCATCATTAAAATAGCACGCTCTTGTAGCAACATCAGCTTCACTGTTAGACCACCATGAATAGTCGCCAAATGCTGGTCCTACAGCCAGTGCAGCTGCCTGGGGCGACATTTTCCAAGTTCCTGCCACCTGTGCAAAAGCAAAAGTTACAGAAAACGTTAATAAGAATAATAAAATGTAATTTTTTTTCATAGCCATAAAATTTTTTAGTGAAAATTATTTTAACATCAAATGTACTAATAATAAAGGCACAACGCAAGTGTAGTGAAAGAAAATTTTTTAAGAATTTTTCAGATCAGGATCAGGAGGCGGTCAGCATTTTCTTTAACTCATCTATATTGCCGGGTTTTGCGATGATGGTTTTATTCTTATCCAAAATAAAAATGGTGGGTGTGGCCGCAATTCCGTACTCATCAACAATTTTTCCTTCCCACCCCTGAAGTTCGGCAATGTTTATCCACGAGCCGTATCCATTTTTTTCAATAGCGGTTTCCACTTCATTTCTAGAATTATCAATAGAAACGGCCACAACTTCCAGCTCGCGTTTATTTTTCGAGTTATAATACTCCTTAATTACCGGCATTATTTCATCGCAATGCTGACACCAGCTTGCCCAGAAAATCAGCACTGTTTTTTCAGCGCCCACATCACTCAGCCGCATCATTTTCCCTTTCAAATCAACAGTTTCAAAGTCGGGTGCCGGCTTACCGATTGCAAGTTTATTGATTAGTTCAATTTTATTTTCCAATACCTTTTTTCGTTCAGTATTAACACAAAACTGGTCAAGCTGGTTGTGTTCAGCTATATATTCAAGGCCGTTTTCAAAGCCAATTGCCTGGAATCCATTTATCAAAAAATCTACAATATATTCATACACTTCCTGGTTTACAGCGGCTTTGTTTAAAATCGTGTCAAGCCCAACCAGCAAGCTATTTTCCAACTGTTGTTTTGTCATGTTTTCTTCCTGGAAAAGGCTAAGATAGCCAACCACTTTTGAGCTTAGAATATTGGTTCGCGTTAGCAATGTATCTGCAAAATTGGTTTCATCGAAATAATGCAATTTCAAATATACTTTTTGCTGCCGCGAAGTTAAAGTTGGGTCGGGAAGCAAAGGTTTGTCGGTTTGAATAATTTGAGCAGCAAAGGTTTCGGGGTTTTGCTCAACCAGGGTAATCACCCGTTCATCAAGGTTTTCTTTCAGCAAATTATATTGTGCAATAATTGTTTTAAAAAATGGGTCGTCAGTAGGATAATTTTGCAGCAGTGGTTCCAGCAAATCAGTTTTGTACAAAGTAATTCCTTTCGTATATAAATATTCGTAATAAATCTGGTTTTCAACCGATTCAGCAATTTGCACCTGGTCGTTAGGGTTTGCGCCTGTGGTCACAAATCGAATATTTTCATTGTTATAAATTAATTCAATCATCTGGCTGGGGCCAGAAACTACGGCATATTGCCCTACCGGGAAATTAGAGGGAAGTTCAAAAATAAACGAACCAGTGGCATCGGTTGCCGTGGTATCAATAATGGTTCTGTTCTCAGCAACCATTTTCATCAAGTAAACGTCTTGATTAACCAGGCCCGGAATTGTCCCGCTTATTTTATTATTTTGCGGTAGCACAAAAAGTGATTGTATCAATAGGAAAGTCAGTAAGAATATACGATTCATAAAGGATTATTTGTTACAAAAATAGTGAAGATAGTGAGAGGAGGAATCGATTTTTCTGAAAGTTGTTTATGAATAACAGGCCTTTGGTTTAAAGAAACACTTAAATTTGTAGATGCTAATCTGAATTCTGTTATAACGAATGATATGAAAAAAGAAAACTACGCTTTAAAGAACTTAATGCAATTATTGCTGTCATTGATATTCCTGCTAGCAATTCCACGAATATTGACTGCTCAGCAACCAACTACCCAGGATTGTCTAGGAGCGATTCCGGTGTGTGATTATATTTATTCAGAAGAGACAACCGCATCTGGCTATGGCAATTATTTTGAAATTCCCAATGGAGGCAATAATTGTCCTAACCACTGCATGGACGGCGAAAAAAACAGCAGATGGTATGTATTTACAGTTATTTCTTCTGGCAATTTAAAATTGTCCATAACACCTGTTCTGCAAACAGCTGACTATGATTGGGCAGTTTGGAATTTAACAGAATATAAATGCGAAGATATTTATGCGCACCCCGATTGGTTGATGGCAAGCTGTAATGCTGCCGGGGGAGGCGGTTACCAGGGTACAACAGGAATTAGTACTGCCAATGGCGGAAACAGCAATTGCAATAATGGAGGCCCAACCAATAAATGGAATATTGACCTGCCTGTTTATGAAGGAGAAACATATGCTGTTGTTGTTAGCGACTGGACTCAAACTACCGGCGGCTATACGCTTGATTTTACAGCTTCAACTGCTGTAATTTTCGACGACCAAAAACCCTATATTCAATATATTGGTGGCGATTTGATTACCGATTGCGGCACCAATGAACTGGCTATTAAATTTAATGAAAATGTAAAATGCAGTACTGTTGATGCTAACGATTTTAAACTTTCAGGGCCCGGTGGACCTTACACAATCGATAGTGTTTATGGCGAAAATTGTGTGCTTGGCGGTGAATATGAGCGCGACTATATATTGTATTTTTCACCACCAATTTATCGTGAAGGCGATTATGCAATTGACGTTAAATTTTTAAGTTCAATATCTGATGCCTGCAACAATTTTGCACAGGTGGAAACCTATCCCTTTACTGTTGAGTTAAATTCGCCGGTTGCCAATGCCGGAAGCGATATCGACATTCCTTATGCAGGAACAACAACCTTGTCAGGAAGTGCCTCGGGTGGAACAGGAAGTTATTCCTATCATTGGGAGCCTGCCGATTTACTTGAAAATGCTGATATTGCAGAGCCTACAACGTTAAGTCTTACAGCCAGTCAGCAATTTACTTTAACAGTTACTGACGATAATTCGACCTGTGTTGGCGAAGATTTAATGATGGTAAATGTAGTTGGCGGGCCTCTCGGTGTTGTTGTTACAGCCAGCAGCAATGAAGTATGCAATGGCGAGATTGTTAATTTATATGCAAATCCTGATGGTGGTTCAGGAAATTATACTTACTTATGGACTTCGACTCCTCCCGGATTTACTTCAACGGAGCAAAATCCTTCAGACTACCCAACAGTAACAACCACTTACAACCTGGAGATTACGGATGGCTTTACTACCATTGAAGCCAGTACTACAGTTATTGCCAAGCCAATGCCTGTTGCCAACGCCGGTATTGACCAAACCATCAATGAAGGTACTACGACAATCCTGAATGGAACCGGTAGCGGTGGAACCGGAAATTTTTCATATTACTGGGAACCTGCCGGGAAATTGGTTCAGAATGATATTCCAAATCCACAAACAGTGATTCTGAATACTCCTACAATTTTCACATTATATGTAAATGATGCCAATGGCTGTATCAGTTTACCCGACAATGTATTGATAAACACAGCCGGGCCGGCATTGGCTGCATTTCCGCTGGCTGATCCGCCTGAAATCTGCAACGGAGAAAGTGTAACAGTTTCAGCAAATGCTGCCGGTGGCGGTGGTGATTATTCGTACCAATGGACTTCGAATCCGGCTGGTTTTACTTCTGACCAGGCATCATTTGTGGTTTCGCCCTCAACTTCAACAAGGTACGATCTTGTTTTAACCGATCAATTCAACAATTCGTTTTCGGCCCACATCAACGTTACAGTAAATCAAAAACCGGTTATAAACCTCATTCCTGAAAACAGTGAAATTGTTGGCTCTGATACCATCGTTGTCTGTGTACGCGATTCGGTAATGCTTGATGCCGGATCTAATTCCGATCCTGTCAATACAACTTATTTCTGGAACCAGAATTATGAAAACCGCTTTTACAGGGCATCAACCAATGGAAATTGGTTCGAATTTCAAACACACAGCGTTGTTGTTAAAAATGGTGTTACGGGCTGCCAAAACAATGGAAAAATTACGATTATTTTTGATTTCAACCAGTGTGCTATAAGCGTTCCCGAACCACCTGTTGACCTAAAAGCTGCCATCGATTTTCAACCAAACCCAAATGCTGGAAAGTTTACGATTTCTATCCAACAACCTTTATCCGACCTTCAGATTTCAATTTGTGACCTGAACGGAAGGGTGGTTTACGAAGATTTTTGGCAGGGCAATTACGATGCAGGTTATAAAAAGCAAATACAATTGAAAGAAGATTTAAAGGGAATCTATTTGTTGAGCTGTCAGTCTGGAACGACCAGGGTAGTTAAAAAAATGGTGATTCAATAAAAAACCCCTATTTTGAAGATATGAAAGATAAAAAAGAAGACAGTAAAGAATTTAATAACCATGGTAATCTGACCAACGATTTTTACGAAGCTGAGCTGAAACGACTACAGGAGGAACTGGTCATTTTGCAGGAATGGGTAAAAGCCACCAAAGCCAAGGTAGTTATTATTTTTGAAGGGCGCGATGCAGGTGGAAAAGGCGGCGTGATTAAAAGAATAACTGAAAACCTGAATCCTCGTGTTTGCCGGGTTACAGCACTGGGAACACCTACAGAAAAGGAAAAAACACAGTGGTATTTTCAGCGCTATGTGCCTCATTTGCCAGCAGGCGGCGAAATGGTTTTGTTCGACCGTTCGTGGTACAACAGGGCAGGAGTGGAGCGTGTGATGGGGTTTTGCACTGACGATGAATATTGGGAGTTTTTGAGATCGTGCCCCAATTTTGAAAGAATGTTGATTAGGTCGGGAATTATTATGATAAAATATTGGTTTTCGGTTAGTGAAGAAGAACAGGAGAAAAGATTTCAGGCTCGATTAAAAGACCCTGTAAAGCGCTGGAAATTAAGCAATATGGACTTAACTTCGCGCGACAAATGGGTGGATTATTCAAAGGCTAAGGACGATATGTTTGCCTATACCGATACAAAACTCTCTCCATGGCATGTTGTAAACGCAGATGATAAGAAAAAAGCAAGGTTGAACACCATGCGCCATATCCTGGATACCATACCCTATGTTGATTTGACGCCTCCACCGATGAAACTGAAACCTAGAAAAAATCACAAAGGATACGTAAGGCCGCCAATGCAGGAACAGACTTTTATTCCTGATTATTATAAAGAATAAAAGAAGTTAAAATATGATTCCATGATACGGGAAATCGCAAGAACTTCTTGACAAAACCGCTTCCTTCAGGGTTTTATTATTTCCATTTTTTGTTTCATAAAATGAAACCATCTGGAGAGTTGCATCGTCAAAAGAATTATTTATTTGCTGGCTCAAAACAGGGCAGCCGCTTACATTAAGCAGAGAAATCGCCAGGTTTTCGTAGTCTGAATTCAGAAAATCTAATGCACCCGAAACCGCAATTCTATATTTTCCATCACTAAAAGCAACGTCTTCAGCAATAGCTTTTCCATTATTGAATTTCCATTTCGAAATAAATTTTTTTGCTAAAAGGCTGTCGCCACTATCGTAAGTTAATAAACTCGCCAGCCCTTTATTGTTGATTAAAACCGCTCCAACTGGCCCTGCCATCAGCGCAGCCCCGGCATTGATTGCATTGAATTTTCCTGTTTTAGCAAAATTATCCAGAACAACTTCAGTGTTAAAACCATATATCAGCACATTCTCTCCCGATAAGTTTATATTTCCCTGCATATTTTGCTGAAAAAGTTCCCAATCATAACTTTCAAATTGAATGTCAGCTTCAATATTCACATTTCCCTTCAAATACAAAGCTGTTTCAAAATCCATTAACAAACTGTCAATCTTAAGATCCGAAGCTGTGAATGTGAAGTTCGATTTTACAGGATTTTGTGAAACATCGATGGTAGCTTTCCCGCTTAAAGAACCACCATAAAACGCTGGTGACCCCGGAGTAAGTAAGAAAAGTTCATTATTTTCAACCACCTTCAGCAGTACATTGTTTAGCTGTAAGGCGTTTAATTTCAGATTTTTAATAGAAAGATTGCCTTCAAAATATGAATTTTTAAGTGAGAAATTTTCAAAATTCCCATCTGCTTTAACCCTCACTGTTGACAAACTGACTCCAGAAATCGTCAGGGTGTCACTTTGGTTTGTGTCGAAATAAAGCAGTTTTCCTCCCTCTACTTTCAGGTCGGTTAAATTAAAATTCAACGATGAGCTGGTTTTTACCGGCGTTTCAATGCCCGTGTCAAAATTGTATTTCCCATTTTCATTTTTAAAAATAAAAATTTGGGGGTTTTTAAACGAAATAGCTTTGATGATAGTATGTGGGCCAACTAACCAAGATTGCAAATCAAGTTCGAATTCTGCATTTTCAGTTCTTAAAAAATATGTTTCGTTGTTAATCAGGTTCAACTTATTGATAACAAGGCTGATTCCGGGAAGAATTTTCAGTTGCAGGTTTCCTTCAATTTGAGCCTCCATGCCGGTCCGGCTTTTAAACGCTTGCTCAACATCAGGTTTGAAGTGATTAATAAGAAAAGAAGTAAAAATAAAAAGTGCTGCAACCAACACGAACAAAACAATGCCAAACCATTTTAATATTTTTTTTAGGATTTTCATGAAGTGCGAAAGTTTGTAACCCACAAATTTAGCCCATTTCCACTAAAAACCAATAAGCAGATTTTTTTTAGGATAATGAATTAATTATTAAGTTTACCTCCTTCTTTCGGTAATAAAAAAAATTCAAAATCCTATATGGAAAGTCAATCCTTCAACACCATTGATTACGTAGTATTTATTGGTTATGCCGTTTTAATTATTTTCCTCGGTTTATGGGTTTCGAGAGAAAAAAAAGGGCACAAAAAAACAGCACAGGATTTCTTTTTGGCTTCTAAAGCCTTGCCCTGGTGGGTTATCGGGGCATCGTTGATTGCGTCCAATATTTCAGCTGAACAGTTTATAGGTATGTCGGGTTCAGGCTTTGCCATTGGCCTGGCCATAGCTTCATACGAATGGATTGGCGCGGTAACGCTTATTTTGGTTGCCATTTTTATTTTGCCTGTTTTCCTGGAAAAAAAGATTTACACCATGCCGCAGTTTCTCGAAATGCGTTACGACAAGCGTGTACGAACGGCCATGGCTTCCTTTTGGCTGCTGGTTTACGTTTTTGTAAACCTTACTTCAATTCTTTATTTGGGTGCGCTTGCTTTGGAAACTATTATGGGTATACCACTTCTTTACGGTATTCTTGGGCTGGCGCTTGTGGCGGGGCTTTACTCCATTTATGGCGGACTTACAGCTGTTGCCTGGACTGACGTTTTGCAGGTTATTTTGCTGATTGGAGGCGGATTGCTAACCACTTACCTGGCTGTGGATGCAGTTGGTGCCGGAAATGGTTTTTTTGCTGGAATGAAAGAAATATTTGAGAGAGCACCTGATAAATTTGTTATGATTTTGGAAGAAGGCGAAATGATGATTCCTGACGGGAAAGGTGGTATGCGAGATGCTTACCAGGATTTGCCCGGGTTAGCGATGCTGCTTGGAGGAATCTGGATTGCAAATATTTCGTATTGGGGTTTTAACCAATATATTATCCAGCGCGGGCTCGCTGCCAAAAGTGTTCAGGATGCCAAAAATGGTTTGTTGTTTGCCGGTTATATCAAGCTCCTTATCCCGCTTATCGTAGTAATCCCCGGAATTGCGGCTTATATTTTAACACAAAACGACCCTTCAATGATTAATCCGTCTGATAAGGCTTATCCGTGGTTACTGCATAGTTTTATTCCGCCAGGTTTGAAAGGCCTTGCCTTTGCTGCCCTTGCTGCTGCCATTGTTTCTTCCTTAGGTAGCATGGTCAACTCCATTTCCACCATTTTTACGATGGATATTTACAGGAATATTTATAAAGGTTCTTCTGATGATAAACTTGTGCGTACGGGAAGAATTGTGAGTTTTCTGGCTCTTGTTGTGGCTGTTTTGACAGCTAAACCCCTTCTCGGAAACCTTGACCAGGCGTTTCAATATATCCAGGAATTTACTGGCTTCGTGACTCCCGCTGTTGTGGCAATATTTGTACTTGGTATTTTTTGGAAAAAAACTACACCCAACGCGGCTTTGTGGATGGCAATTCTTACTATTCCATTGTCCTGGGCTTTCAAAGCTTTGATGCCTGAATTTCCGTTTTTAAACCGGATGATGATTGTTTTCCTGCTGTTGGCTCTTATTGGAATTGTTGTTTCAATTATTGAAGGCAAGGGAAAGGATCAGCCCAATGCGGTTGAGCTAAACAAAAGCCTGTTTGTCACCAGCAATACTTTTATTGCGGGTTCCATTCTCATGCTGGGAATGACTGCGGCTTTATATATTATTTTTTGGTAATGAACAGGGCTTTAGCCCTTTTCTGAAAAGAACTTTAAATGGAAAAATGTTTTTTTGTTTCTGATTTGCATGGTCATTTTGACCGATATAAAAAACTTTTTCAAAAAATTTTGGAAGAAAAACCTTCTGCTGTTTTCATGGGTGGCGACCTATTGCCTTCAGGTTTGTTTGCCTTCACTTCTCAGGAATCAATGGTTGAGAATTTTATTTCAGAAGTATTAATCCAAAATTTTATTTCTATTAAAAAACAACTTGGAAAAGAAAATCCACGCGTGTTTATTATACTTGGAAATGATGACGGGGCAATTGAGGAGGATGCTTTCATCAAAGCCGAATCGCTGGGCATTTGGGAATATATTCACGATAGGAAATCTGTGTTTGGCGAATTCACAGTTTTCGGCTATGCCTATATTCCACCATCACCTTTTATGCTCAAAGACTGGGAAAAATATGATGTATCGCGCTTTACTGACCCGGGCTGTGTTCCGCCTGAAGAAGGTGCGCATTCCAAAGCTGTTAATAAGAATGAAATAATTTATTCAACTATCGAAAAAGATTTGGAAAAATTGGCTGGAAATGAAGACCTTTCGAAATCTATTTTTCTTTTTCATTCGCCACCCTATCAAACCATGCTTGACCGCGCTGCACTTGACGGGAAATCGTTCAATTATGTTCCACTTGATGTAAATATTGGAAGTATTGCTATAAAACGGTTTATTGAAAAAAGGCAGCCACTGCTGACGTTGCATGGCCATGTGCACGAATCGGCAAGGATTACAGGAAAATGGCAGGATAGAATTGGTAAAACCGTTGCCTTGTCGGCCGCACACGATGATGAACAACTGGCTTTAGTTGTTTTTAATCCGGATGAACCGGAGAAAGCTATACGCCAGCTTCTTTAATGAATTATTTTAAATCACTCCCCATCGGGATAAGGCGTGCTGCATCCGAAACAGCACCAATTTTTACAGCGAAACTAGTTTTCTTTCGAATATCTTCATCTGTTATAATATGAATATCAAGCAGTCCCTCAGTTTTGTAGCCGGTACGCAAATAATTTTGGTGCGCAAGGCTTAAACTCCAGCCTTCGAGCCAGGCCCTCAGTTCGATTAACTGCATTTCTGTTCCAATAAAATGAATCAAAAGGTCGATGTCGCTGGCAGGCCCGGCAGTGGCGTTTTTCACACTGCCTATAAGATATAAGGTTTCAATTCCAAACCTGTCAGGGTCAAGTTGCGCGGCAATTCGTTCAACGTTGCGCATGCGCCATCGCCAGTGTATATCAGAGTGAGGTGAGAAAGATGGTTTTTCTGTTTCTAATAATTTCTTTTCATCGTCTGTTGTTTCGGAATGAATATCCAAAATTGCGACGGCCAGGTCTTTATCTGCATTCATCAGAACCTTCAACACGTTTCCACCACTCACTTCTGCCACATCAATCACCCTGATGACTTTAGATAAATGGCTCATTTCAGATAATAAATTTTCAAAAATGCTGTGGGAATTTTCCAGAAATTCAGCATTAAAACTATTCCCGTTTTCATCAGGATACAAAGGAAGATACCTGATATTTGATTCAACAAGATCCTGGAAAAAATGGGTTCCAAAAGAAAGGTCGGGTACATAATCATTTATTTTCCTGGCAATTTCAATGAGCATTGCAGTGTTGTTAATTTCAGAATAAGTTACTGAAACACCAAGCTTTATATCGCCTCTACTTCCCCAGCGGCCAGGCCCCATCAGAATAAATTGCTTTTTCGGTAGCAAATTATTCAAACGACCAATTGCCTTCCCAACTTCAACCAAAGTATCATGACTTGCTATTTCGCTGTATTCTTTTGGGTCTACGTAAACTATGTGGGTAATATCATTTACATAGCCGTTGGTAATATATTTTTTGGCTGAAAAAATTAGCCTTTCGGGCGAAATATTAAGTGGAATTTCTGCCGGTTTAAACTCATGTCCATGGCTCTGTGCACGGCATTGAAGCAAATAAAAATCTTTTCCATTATGGGCGAATTCAATATCAATTGGATAGTTATACCTCAGCATCAAGGTATTCAACATATCGAGGATTTCTTTGATAAAATCAGTTTTCGAAATCAATCCTTCAAAATTCATGACAAACTTTTCTTTTTCAAAATCCATTCCCAACGGTTTGGCCGGCAGTAGGCGATCTTGACGGATAACTGACACCAGTTTGCTAATCATGGGGAAGTCGTTTCCGTAATCGCTGAGCATTCTGTCGATTTCGATTGTTTCAAAAGTTCCTTTATCAAGATTGATAACATCCATGAATTTTGGAGAATATCGGATAATTTCTTCGGGTGTAATATTAACCCTCAAACCAGGTTGGCCCGGGGCAATAAGCACGGGATAATCGTTGCTAAGCCTGTCAACAGCGCGAGTTCCCAGACCAGGAACCAACCTGACAAGCCCGTCGGTTCTTTTTATCCTCGACGACCACCTGAATTCGTTGTGGCTGAATGCAACACCGGCAAAAGATGGGAAAAAATATGGCCCAATCTGGTTTCCAACCACTTCCTGTATCATGATGCCCATTTCTTCATAATAATCAATCAGGTTGTTTTGCAGGCGATATTCAATCGGATCGGGGCCAAAAGTAGAGGCATACACTTCGGCTATGGCATCAGTTAATTCTTCCAGGCGCTCTTCTTTAGTTCCTTTGTTTCCAATAAAAAGGCTTTTATACTTTCCGGCAAACACAGCTCCCACGCGGTCTTCGAGTAAACTTGAGCTCCTGATAATTAATGGTACTTCGCCAAAATCTTCGAGCGCCATTTGCAAACCTTTCAGTACTTCCGGAGAAAACGAGGAGTTTTTAAAAACATGAACCACGTAAGGGTATTCCTGCCTGACCTGCCCGATATCTTTGTATTTCTGTTCAATTACTTCTTCCAAATTGTTGTAACTCATGAAATTAAGCAAACCATCTGAAGCTATGTACCAGGTTTTTGGAGTTTTAATATTCTTAAACAGATCATTTTCTTTTGAAGCTTCTTCCAAAATGCGCGATGCCAGGAAAAGTCCGGCACTTTTTCCACCAAGCTGGCCGTGGCTTCCGCGAGGGAAAATGATGCGTTGCATTAAATTGTAAAATACATCAACAGAAAGAAAATTCTTGGCAATATTGATATAGTTTGATTGGTCAGTCAATAACCTTCTAATAAGCGCTACGGTTAGGCTCTTTTCGCGGGGTGGCGACAGTTCGAGCATTTGTGGCCCCAGATGGTGGTAACGCTCAAGTGCATTGCTGATTTGGTCGAGCGAAGAACCTGTATTTTCAATAATTTCCGGTAAAAAACCAGAGCGGTCTTCTTTTGTCCATTTCTGGATACTTTCCAGAATATCGCGTTCGCTGATATGTTTCCCTGCAACTTCAAAAATATCGAAGCTGAGTTGAAGCAAATCTAAATCTGACTGGCGACGATAAGGGCGATTCGAGTCGGCAGATTCTTCCGTCATTTCCTTGTAAGCAGGGCTGAATTTCTCCAGAAGCGGTTCTGCTTCATTAATGCCTGTCCAGCATAGGTAATTCACCATTTTCCTTGAAAGCCGTATCATCAGGTTAGGGTCGGTGTGTCGAAGCATTTCAAGAATTACCCACCACTCGCTTTTTTGCTGAGGCTGAGCCTTTTTTTGTTCGTCAAAAACTGCTTTTAACTGCTTGTGTAGAACGTGTAAGCCGATCCTTTCGGCAATTGTGTTAATGAGCTTTCTTTCTTCTTTTAAAAATGGCCCTTCATCTTCCCGTGGTCTTTCCTGGGTATAAAAAACCTCAATTTGGCCTGCAACGCTGTCCTGAACCATGATTTTTGCGCGCAAAACCCAGGGGTATGTGTAATTAGCATCAGCCGGATAAACAGTATCGAACAAGCTAACCCTGGCTACACATACATCGGGGTATTGCCAGCCGGGTGGAATCGCTTTTACAGTCCCGCGACAAAGTTCCATGTCAGTAACATCTGGTTTGTTCAGGTATTCCTGGATTTCGTACAAACAATTGAGTTCTTTTGCTCGCTCTTTTAACTCCAATATTAATTTATCCAGCGGTTTGTTTTCACTCATTTTTTTAGCTTTTAATAATTACTCCAAGCCCGGTTCTGCCGTCAACCTTTATTTCTAATGGTTTTTCAAGCCTGATGTGCCTGACAAAATTGGTTTCCTGAAAGCTCTCTTTTTTATCAAGCCATTCCCAGTCGATGGTATATTTTCCTTTAAAAGGAACGGAAAAATAAAGCACACTGAAACCAGTAACATTATGGAAAAAGTGAGAGCCCTGGCTCATCTCAAAGTTCATATTTTCGATAGCAGCTTCAACAATTACGCGGGCACCGGAAATCTGACCCCAGTTCACCGGAACGCCGGCGGCCTGGTCGGAAGTGCCCCAGCGGCCAAAACCCATCAGCAAATAATTTTTTCCTTCGGCAATCAGTTTACTGTTCAGTTTTTCCAAATCTTCACTTATTTTTAAAGTTGTCGTGCTGTTAAATGAATCTTTTTTTACATAAACAATATCTGTAATTGAATTTTCAAATTTATTGCCCAAAACCATATTGGATGAGGCAAGCACCTGTTCTCCGGTTAATTCTTCATCGCTCACTTCAACCAAATCAGTAGAAACAACCATGGGCCTTACTTGCAAAAACCCAAAACGGTGCGGTTCGCCGGTGTCAGAAAAATTCATGGCAAATTCAATTTCAACAGGTGCGTTCAATGATTTTTCAGAGATGCTTAAAAGATCTTTAATTAAATCGTTCAATTTTATTTCATCAAACCTGAGCAAGGGTGCGAAATTCAACAACCTTGGCCCGGGCTTTCCTACCCCAAGGATTACACGCCCGGTTTGTGCGTCAACCGTAGAGGCAACATGCCTCAGCACTTTGTCATTTTCAGCAACCAGCAAATCGTTTTTTACCAAATACTCAGTTTCCTTCACCGGGTCGTAAGCCGGGGCAGTGCCCATATTCACTGCCCAGAAATCAGTTTGCGTGTTTTTTAGCATATCATTCACCGAGCCAAATGGAGGCTCGGAACGGGGAAATGCTGGCGAGTATGCCCACGAAGTTCCTCCGTCAACGATGGTTTTTCCAAGGCCCAAAGCCAGGTTTACAATTCCATCTTCAGCTTTGGCATTGCCAAAAGCATAATAATTGTGCGAACGCCCAACCCCAGACAATTGCGGATAAAACCTGTCGCCATGCTTTGCCCCAACAATTTCCTGAATGATAACAGCCATCTTTTCATCTTCACTTTTGTGCCTGGTTGCCCTGATATAATCTTTGGCTTCCTTGAAAAAAGTGGAGGCGTACACAAATTTGATGGCTTCTACTAACTTGTTAAAACGGATAGAAATATCGTGCTGGTTGTTTGGTGTCATTTTGGTGCCGTAAATTCCGGCAAAAGGTTCGTGCAAAGCATCTTCAAGCATACTCGACGAACGGACAGCAAGGGGAGTGGTAACTTGCGAAATCAGTGCCCTCAGGTCGCCAAGGATTTCAAAAGGAAGTTCTGCTTTTTGAAAAGCATGGGCAATGCGGTCGTCGGGCAAATCTGAAAAAGCAATATCATACAATTTGTTTTGCTTCATAAAAGCATCGAAAATGCCGGTCCTGAGTATGCAAAGCGAAGGGACTGAAACTTCAATATAGGGATAGTTTTCAGCCTTCAGGTGCTCAATCAATTCACTATTAATTTTTGCCAGGCCAAGCCCTTTTCCACCTAATGAACCGGTTCCGATATAAGTCAGCCTTTTTTCCTTATTAAAAAAATCGCGGTTGAACCTGCTCAGGTTTTTCAGTGTCTCATCCATTTCATTTAATCTTTTTTAAAACTTTGTGCCCTCTGTGCCTTCTTTGTGAACTTTGTGGTTAACTTTTTCTAAACCCAACCCCTGTCGTGGCAAGCCTGCGCTACACGGTCAACGCTGATAACATAGGCGGCATCGCGCATGGGCAGTTTGTTCATCCGGGCAAAATCGCTTACTGCAATATAAGCCGAAGTCATTTTCACATCCAGTTTTCCCAGCACTTCGTCTTTTGTCCAAAAATAATTCATATTGCTTTGCACCTGCTCAAAATAGCTGCAAGTTACCCCTCCGGCATTAGCCAGAAAATCAGGAATAGTAAAAATTCCCCGGCTGTCAATTATCGCTGACGCATCCGGCGTAGTAGGGCCATTCGCTCCTTCGGCAATTATTTTTACCTGCTTGCTAATCTTTTGCACATTGTCAGCAGTTATCTGGTTTTCCAAAGCAGCCGGAACCAAAATATCCACATCCTGCTCCAGCCATGCTTCACCAGGCAGGATTTCATAACCCAACTCTTTGGCTTTTAATTTATTGATTCCTCCAAAAGAATTAGTGATAGAAAGCAATTCTTCCAAACTAATTCCTTCTTTTTTGCGGAAAGCATAGCTGGTTTTGTCGTCCTGGTCCCATGATGAAACGCAGGTAACCGTTCCGCCCATTTTCAAATAAAGCTCGATGGCAAACTGCGACACATTGCCAAAGCCCTGGAAACTGGCTGTGGTATTGGAAGTTTCGATATTCAATTCTTTCAAAGCTTCTCTCACGGTAATCATTACACCGTAGCCTGTAGCTTCCTTTCTGCCCAGCGAACCGCCCATTCCTACAGGTTTTCCTGTTATCATTCCAGGAAACCTTCCGCCCATAATCACTTCATATTCATCCAGCATCCAAAGCATGTGTTGCGAGTTGGTCATCACATCAGGCGCCGGAATATCGGCATTCGGGCCAATATTTTTAACAATTTGCCTGACCCATCCGCGGCAAAGATGTTCCTGTTCATTCAGGCTGAGGTTGTGCGGGTCGCAGATTACACCTCCTTTTCCTCCGCCAAGTGGCAAATCGGCAACGGCTGTTTTCCAGGTCATCCACATCGAAAGGGCTTTTACGGTGTCAACGGTTTCCTGCGGGTGAAACCTGAGCCCGCCTTTTGCCGGCCCTCTGGCATCGTTATGCTGCACCCGGAACCCCCTGAAAATTTTCATCGTGCCATCGTCCATCCTGATGGGAATGGTAAAGTGGAATTCGCGCATCGGGTTGCGAAGCAGTTCACGTGTTGCATCGTCAAGTTGCAGCAATTCAGCGGCATGGTCAAACTGCCTTTGCGCTGTTTCAAACGCGTTATATGCTTTTGTGCTCATATTTTTTAATCATTATATAATGAAAAATAGAAACTGGTTTAAAGCAGTAAATTTATTAAAAATTTATGGTAGAATGGTTCAAT
>DATCTB010000053.1:0-2747 GCA_036568185.1 Bacteroidales bacterium
CAGAAATTTTTGACAAATCAGCCAGTTCCGGATTGAAAACATCAGTCATACCCATGGCTTTCAACTGGCCGTTCAGAACCTTTTCAAATTCAAACTTGAAGCGCGGCATGGTGACTTCTATTTCAGAAGTGTAAGCCATTCCATCTAATGCATTTGTAAGGAAACTCCAGTCTGTACCATCAAAATTCTCAGTGAAATTATCAAGTGTCGTTGCCGGCAAAATCACAACCATCGAAAAATTCTGCCTGCCATAAGGCATTTCAATAGCAGTATAATCAGAGGTTTCAAAATACTTAACACTAATTTTGGAAGACATCGAACTGGCTTGTTTGTTTGTTCCGTCAGCAAGATGAAAAACCCTGTTCGCTGTCAGGTTTTTGTCAAACTGGTTCGTCCAGCTACCTTTAAAATAAAGTGCATTCATCAGGAACATGACCGCGTCGGGCGAAATCTCGTTAATTACTTTCGGTATTTTACCATTTGTATTGCTGCTGGCCCAGCTATTGATGGCTTCAATGGCAGATGGGCTATTGAAGTCGAGCGCTCCAATTTCAGCATCAAACGAAGCATCCATTGCGTCAAGGTAAGTAGGTTTTACTGAAAAGCCGTTCCTATACCAGACAGCATTTGCCAAAGCTATGTTTACCTGCGGGTCGGCAGCAAGCAACTGGCTTACCAGGCTTTTATAAGTTGCGTTGATTTCTTGCAGAGTCAGGTCGCCGTAGCCAAGCATTTCACTTATTTGTTCGTACGTCTCTGTATCGCAGCCATTGAGCAACATTGTCAATGCTATATTGGCGCTGAGCGGCGAAAGCATCAGGTTTGTATTTTCAGCAAGGGCAGTTTGCTTGAAAAATTCAATGCCAAAATTGTTGTTCTGCAAAATAACTTCGTTTGCCTTTTCGGGAAGGGTAATGACGGTTGGCTCTTGCGGTAGTTCAGGGTTTTCTTTTTTGCAGGATGAAAATCCAAGCAGTATTGCTGACAGAATGAGTATAAACGAAGTTTTCATAATTGTATATTATTTGATGATTTAAATTTTTAGCCACCTATTTGTTCCAAATTTCAAGCCAAAAATGGTTTATCGTGTGGCATTTACGCAAACGTTTGCACATTTTTGCTTTGCAAACCAAATTCACGTCAATTTCTTTATCTTTGCTACTCTTCAATAAATAGCAAAAACATGCAGGCACCGATTATTTATAAACCAAAATACCATGTTCGTATAGTTACCGCAGCTTCCCTTTTCGACGGGCACGATGCAGCTATCAATGTTATGCGGCGCATCATCCAGGCAAGTGGCGCCGAGGTCATTCACCTTGGGCACAACCGCTCAGTCCACGAGATTGTCAATGCAGCCATCCAGGAAGATGCCCAGGCCATCGCACTTACCTCCTATCAGGGCGGCCATATGGAGTTTTTAAAATACATGTTCGACATGCTGAAGGAAAAAGGTGCAGGCCACATCAAGATTTTTGCCGGGGGTGGCGGTGTAATCCTTCCCGATGAAGCTGAAGAATTGCATCGTTACGGCATTGACCGCATTTACTCGCCGGATGATGGCATGCGCCTTGGTTTGCAGGGAATGATTAACGATTTGATGGAAAAATCTGATTTCCCTAGCGGGAAAAAAGTGGATTTGAAGCTTGACGATATCAATACCGATAATATAGTTGCGATAGCAAAACTGATTTCGGCAGCCGAAAACAACCGCGCAGAAGTTGCCGCATTGCTGGATAAACTGGCCGAAAAAGCCAAAAAAAGCAAAACGCCTGTTTTGGGAATTACCGGCACCGGTGGCGCCGGAAAATCCTCGCTGATTGATGAACTGGTGCGCAGGTTTCTAAACGATTTCAAAGACAAAACCATTGCCATCATTTCAGTTGACCCCACCAAACGCAAGTCGGGCGGGGCTTTGCTCGGCGACCGCATCCGCATGAATGCCATCGACAACCCGAGGGTGTATATGCGTTCACTCGCCACGAGGCAAGCCAACCTTTCCATTTCAAATTATGTAAAAGATGCCGAAACAATTGCACACGCAGCCGGTTTCGATTTCATCATTCTTGAAACTTCCGGCATCGGCCAGTCGGACACCGCCATTGTTGACCACAGCGATGTTTCCATGTATGTAATGACGCCTGAATACGGCGCAGCAACCCAGCTCGAAAAAATTGATATGCTCGATTTCGCTGATATTATTGCAATGAATAAATCGGATAAAAGAGGTGCGCAGGATGCCTTGCATTATGTGAAAAAACAATACCAGCGCAACAACCTCCTTTTCGATGAAGATGTAGAAACCATGCCTGTTTTTGGCACGGTTGCCTCCCAGTTCAACGACCCCGGCGTGAATGAGTTGTACATCAATTTATTTAAAAAAATCAAAGATAAAACCGGCGTCGATTTCCATTCGCACCTCGAGCACAAGGATGAAATGCGCGAAAAAATCAACATCATCCCGCCGCAGCGCGTGAGGTACCTTTCTGAAATTGCTGAAACCGTTAGAACCTACAACCAGTGGGCCGAAGAGCAGGGAAATATTGCCCAGAAACTGTTCAGCCTGAACCAGGCAATGGACGAAATGAAGGCTGCTAAACAAGAAGATGTTTTAAAGAAACTGAAAGAAACTTACGATTTGTTGGTTAAAAAACTCACTCCCGAAAACCTGGAACAACTTCAAGGCTGGGAAGAAAAGAAAGCCAACTATACCAATGATTTTTTTGTGTTCAAAGTAAGGGACAAGG
>DATCTB010000054.1:0-2763 GCA_036568185.1 Bacteroidales bacterium
GGGCGCCGACAAAGGCAACAAAGGATTTTTAATAATGACCGATGATTGGTTCAGCGAATACATGTTCAGGCTTGTTGTAAACAAAAAATATATTGATGCTGAAACCTTAAAAATTCTGGATAGCAAAGCAATTATGCTTCCACCATGGGACCCGGTATTCGAGCCTGAGTTATAAAAAGATACCCATTTTCATTCCTGCGAAAGCAAGGAATCCAGTTCTTCGCATTAAAATCTATTCCTGATAAATTCTATTGAATCTTCAGGAATGAAGAAAACCTCAACATAAATAAGCAAAGCATATATGGCTAATTTTTCACCATGTTGAGAAAAAAATCCTGAGCTTTCGGAAAATGTTGCTATTTTAGCTTTTCATCTTTCACACCCTAAAATCAATTTGTATGAGCGCAAAAATTCTTGACACAATTGGAATTATCACGAAAAAGGAAAGTTTCGTTTCTGTTGAACATGAAACCGGCAGCAATGCTATGATACTGGAATCGATGCAGCCTTATCCCGGCTACCACGGCTTAACCGTGCCCGATTCGCTGGAACCTGACTCACTTTTTGCCATCACCAAATTAATGTACGACGATGAGAAAATTATCCGTGCCATTCAAACAGTAAAGAAAAATTTTAAGGGTAAATTCGACGCCACCCCCGGCACAATCAATATCCAAAACTTAGACAATAACTTTATCCGCTTCAAGCATTTGGCTTATGCCAGGGCTGGTGAAGTAATTCAGGAATTTGAAAAAGCAGGTATTGAATTTAAAAAGAAAAAAACTTTTCAACCTTTTGAAAGTATTTTGAAAGTAAGGAAATTTTTTACTGTGGAAGAAACTACTGAGGGAATTTTTAAAGACCTGACAGACACTAATATGTTTTATATTAGAATACCGGTTGCGCTGAGCTGGGCGAATTTTGAAAAAATTACCCTATCGCTGAAATACAACATGGACGATAAAAATTTCGATGCGGCTCAATGCAGCGTTTTTTACAGGCACGGGTTGATTGATTTTGTTAGAATTTACGACCGCGACTGCTGCCAGGGCAAATTGATTTTTATTCGCGATAAATACCTGGAAGCAATTTCCAAATTATAGTATAAAACCAGCAGCTTATTGCTGCACCAGTTAATTTTATGGGAGAATACATCAGGCAGGGAACTGAATACATAATCAACCTGTTTATTAGAATAGGTTTGAGCGACAGGGCAGCCACCAACCTGGGTGAGTTCCTCACTTTTATTTTGTTGATTGGTATGTCGCTCGCCATTTACCCACCAACCTGGCGGCTGCTGCGGGGTGTGTTTTACCCGATTTTGTACCGTTCGAAAAACAAATTCGACGACCTGCTGGTAAAAAACAAATTCTTCAGGAGGCTTTCCTTCCTGCTTCCAGCTTTGCTGATTTATTATTTTACCGAAAACACCATTAGTGCGTTTCCGCGATTGATTGAAATTACCCAAATTCTGATTGAAATTGTCTTTGTAGTTATAGGCGTTATGGTTGCTGACAGTATCCTTACCACCATCAATGATTTTTACGAACGCTACGATTTTTCCAGGGAGCATCCTATAAAAGGGTTGATTCAAATATTTAAAATCGTTACTTATATTCTTGGTTTGATGGTCATTATCGGAACATTACTCGAACGTGACCTAAGCTCTCTTGTGATTAGTTTTGGAACACTTTCGGCTGTTTTGATGTTGATTTTTAAAGACCCGATTTTGGGTTTTGTTGGAGGCATTCAACTCATATTCAACAAAATGCTGGCAATAGGCGACTGGATTACCATGCCCAAATATGGCGCCGACGGTATGGTGCTCGAAATAAATCTTACTACCGTGAAAGTGCAGAATTGGGACAAAACCATCATCACCATTCCCACTTACACGCTGATTACCGACTCTTTCCAGAACTGGCGCGGAATGGAAGAATCGGGAGGGCGCCGGATAAAAAGGTCAATTAATATCGACATGAACAGCGTGAAATTCTGCACCGACGAAATGCTGGAAAAGTTTAAAAAAATCAGAATTCTCTATTCTTATGTTAACATTGTTCAAAAACAAGTGGAAGAATATAACCTGGCGAATGAGTTTGACACTTCGGTGCTGGTGAACGGGAAAAGGCAGACAAATATTGGCGTTTTCAGGGCCTACCTGAAATCTTACCTGATGAATATGCAGGAAATTAATACCAAAATGACTTTTATGGTTCGTCAATTGCAACCAACCGAAAAAGGCATCCCGATGGAAATTTACGCTTTTGCCAACACCACTGAATGGGAAAAATACGAAGAAATCCAGGCAGATATTTTCGACCATGTGCTGGCTGTAATTCCCGAGTTTGAGTTGAGGATATACCAGTATCCGAATAGTGGAGAGCAACATTTTAGCCAGGCGATGCTGGAGGAAAAATAAAAAAAAAAGAATTGAAACCACAAGTTAGAAATTTGCGGTAGTTGGGGGTAGTAGAAAACCTGTGAAATTTATAATATCTACCTGAAAGCAGCACCGCTGCCATTGATAACCGGGTTGCTATCGAAATACTTTTTCACTTCTTTAATAGCAATCCTGAACCAAACTGTATAGTCGTCTTCGTTATGCTTCATATCTTCAAGAAGCCATTCAAAATCAACATATTTAAACTCGCTGATTTCTTCAGGGTCAGGGTTGGGTTTTTTATCTGATTTTCCAATAAATACATGGTCGAGTTCGTGCTCAATCAAGCCCTGGCCAACATTGGCCTTATAAATGAATGA
>DATCTB010000055.1:0-3352 GCA_036568185.1 Bacteroidales bacterium
GGATAATTATTTATTTTTGCTGTGCTTAAATTTTATTTTTCGTAATTAGAATCCTTATATATAAACAAACTAAAATACACTTTAGTGAAATTTATATTTAATATTTTGGCATCTTTGCCATCTATTTTTCTATCAAAATAATTCATGAAGATATATCAATATGTCAACTGTTTATTCTATTAAAAAAGGCCTCGATATCAAGTTATTGGGAGAGGCCGAGAAAACCCTCGTTGACTTAAATGCCGTTAAATTTGCAATCAAACCAACCGATTTTATTGGTTGTTTTCCAAAAATGCTTGTTAAGGAAGGCGATGAAGTGAAAGCCGGCACCCCTTTATTTTTTGATAAATACAGGGAAAACATTGTTGTTACTTCGCCGGTAAGCGGCAAAGTTACTGCATTAACAAGAGGAGCAAAACGACTGTTGCTCGAAATCGTGATTGAATCGAACGGTAAAAACGAAACTGTTGATTTTGGGAAAAGCAATGTCAGCGGTTTAAGCAGGGAAGCGATTATTGAAAAAATGCTGAAAAGTGGTGTTTGGCCGGTAATCAGGCAAAGGCCTTATTCAGTAGTGGCTAATCCTGCCGATATGCCAAAGGCAATTTTCGTCAATGCATTTGATTCTGCGCCGCTGGCTCCCGATTACGATTTAATCGTACATGGACAGGCCAATGATTTCCAGGCCGGGCTTGATGTGCTTGCCAAATTAACCGAAGGAAAGGTACACTTGAATGTTCATGAAAAACTAACAGCTTCAAAGGTTTTTTTGAATTCAAAAAATGTTCAAATCAATCATTTCAAGGGCCCACACCCGAGCGGCAATGTTAGTGTGCATATCAACAGAATCGATCCTTTAAATAAAGGTGAAGTAGTGTGGTATGCCGGACCCCAGGAAGTGCTGACCATTGGCAGGTTGTTTAACGAAGGAATATTTAACGCCGCGCGTGTTGTGTGCATTGCCGGATCGGAAGTTAGGTCTCCCAGGTATTACAAAACCTTAATAGGCGCAAATATTGCCGATATGGTTCAGAAAAATACTACTGGAGATAATCTTCGATTTATTAGTGGTAACGTGCTTACCGGAGAAAAAATTGAAAAGCACGGGTATTTAGGTTTTTACGATTCAATGTTGACGGTGATTCCGGAAGGAAATTATTATGAATTTTTAGGCTGGGGCTTGCCAGGATTTAACAAATTCAGTTTTTCCGGAACTTTTCTGGCCAAACTATTTCCCAATAGAAAATACAGGCTTGATACCAACTTGCATGGTGGCGAGCGTGCTTTTGTTATGACTGGGAAGTATGAACAGGTTTTTCCTTTTGATATTTACCCGATGCAACTGCTAAAAGCTATTTTGGCTGAAAATATTGACCAGATGGAAAACCTCGGTATTTATGAAATTGATGCTGAAGACTTTGCTCTATGCGAAGTAATTGATACCTCGAAAACCGAAATGCAGGCAATTGTGCGCAAAGGTCTTGAGTTTATCAGAAAAGAAATGAGTTAAATTTTGCAGTTCAGCAATAAATGATGATAATAATTACACTCTGAATATTTTTATAAATGAAGGCATTAAGAGATTTTATTGATAAAATTAAACCGCAATTTGAAAAAGGAGGCAAGTTTGAAAAACTGCATTCCACTTTTGAGGCGTTTGAAACATTTTTGTTTGTTCCCGATAAAGTAACTTTCAAAGGCAGCCATATCCGCGACGCTATTGATTTGAAGCGCACCATGATAGTGGTGGTGCTGGCATTGGTTCCTGCATTACTTTTTGGAATGTGGAACGTTGGTTACCAATATCATTTGTCAATTGGAGAACCGGCTACTTTAATTGAAAACTTTTGGTTTGGATTCCTGCGAGTGTTGCCTCTTATTATTGTTTCCTATGTGGCAGGGCTTGGGGTTGAATTTATTTTTGCACAATACCGGGGCCACGAAGTAAACGAAGGATTCCTGGTCTCAGGAATTCTGATTCCAATGATAGTGCCAGTTACAACACCTTTGTGGATGGTTGCTGTAGCAACTATTTTTGCAGTAATTATTGGAAAAGAAGCCTTTGGCGGTACTGGTATGAATATTTTTAATCCGGCATTGCTTACACGTGCTTTCTTATTTTTCGCCTATCCTGCTGAAATGAGCGGCGACGTAGTTTGGATTTGGGGTTTGAGCGAAGGCAGCAACGTAGTTGATGGATTTTCGGGGGCAACTCCGCTGGGCTATGCGGGTATTGGCATGTATGAAAGCATAGCTCCTTTGAAGGATTTAATTATTGGTACCATCCCTGGTTCAGTTGGTGAAACTTCCAAAATAGCCATTCTGATTGGCGCCGCAATTCTATTAATAACAGGAATTGGAAGCTGGCGGATTATGTTGTCTGCATTGATCGGCGGAGTTGGAATGTCCTATATTTTCAACTTAATAGGTGCCAATCCTTATATGGAAATTGATCCGCTAACACAAATTATGATGGGTGGATTCTTATTTGGTGCTGTTTTCATGGCCACCGACCCTGTAACTGGTGCTCAAACCAACAGGGGGAAATGGATTTATGGCTTTTTGATTGGAATTTTTGCCATCATGATAAGGGTATTCAACCCAGCCTATCCTGAAGGTATGATGCTCGCCATTTTGTTGATGAACACATTTGCCCCGCTGATTGATTACTACGTTGTTCAGTCTAACATTTCGAAAAGGCTGAAAAGATTAAAACTTTCGTTAAAGAATAATTAAAAATGGTAAAAATGAATACTAACAGCAATACATATACCATCATTTATTCAATCATCCTGGTTTTGGTGGTAGCGGTATCACTCACCTTTGTTGCAATGGCGCTCAAGCCAAAGCAGGAGGATAATATCAGGATTGAAAAAATGCAGAATATTCTGGCCTCATCTCATATTGAAGCTACCGTAAAGGATGCTATCCCTTTGTATGATAAATACATTACAAAAACTTTTGTGGTGAATAGCAAAGGCGAGGAAATTCCTAATGTTGATGCATTTACAATTAACCTGGCTTCAGAATTGAAAAAGCCGGTGGATAAGCAGCAATTGCCTGTTTTTATTGCAACAATTGAAGGTATTGAATATACAATTTTACCGGTTCGGGGAAAAGGTTTGTGGGGCCCGATATGGGGATATATAGCTCTTGAAGAAGATTACAATACCATTTACGGAGTTGTTTTTGATCACAAAAGCGAAACGCCTGGATTGGGCGCTGAAATTAATACACCCTTTTTCGAGGACATGTTTGAAGGAAAACAAATTTTTAACGAACAGGGAAACTTTGTATCAATTGGAGTATTGAAAGGTGGCGCTTCAGATGACGATATGCATGCAGTTGACGC
>DATCTB010000056.1:0-7094 GCA_036568185.1 Bacteroidales bacterium
CTATTCCATTCACTTAACAAATATCAATACAAGCAACCATTCAATCCAGGCTTTTACCGAAATTTTACTTACACCAAAAATTGAGGGCCTCGAACAGGTTACTTTGGAGCTGAAAGATTTGGTTGTTGATTCAGTTTTCAAGGCGGATGGATTACTGGATTTTGAGCAATCAGGCGACACTCTGTATATTAATATGGAACAAGCTGCCAATATTGGCGATACACTCGATTTTGCCGTTTATTACCACGGTTTCCCTTTTCATGAAGCCTGGGGAGGATTTCATTTTAGCAGCAACTATTCTTTCAATCTGGGAGTTGGTTTTGTTTCTATTCCTCACAACCTGGGCAAAACATGGTTTCCCTGCATTGATGATTTTACCGACCGTGCAACTTATGATGTTTTTATAACTGTTGATAACAATTTAAAAGGAATTAGTGGTGGAACTTTGGTTAATGTGGCTGATGAAGGAAATGGAAAGTTAACCTGGCATTGGGCCTACGAACATCCGCTTCCAACTTACCTGGTGTCAGTAATGACGGGCGATTATGTGTTGTACGAAGATGATTTTTTTGGCATGGAAGATACAATTCCGATTACCATTTACACTCGCCCCACTGAAGCCGGAAAAGTAGAAGGTTCTTTTTCGAAATTAAAAGAGATTTTGCAATTTTTTGAGGATAAATTCGGGCCTTATCCGTTTGAAAGGGTTGGTTACACTGGCACTGCTATTGGCGCAATGGAACACGCTTCCAATATTTCCTACCCAAATTCTTCCATCAATGGAAATTCATCCAACGAATGGCTTTACACACACGAACTTTCACATATGTGGTTTGGCAACAAGGTTACCTGTTCTTCAGCCGGAGATATGTGGCTCAACGAAGGCTGGGCTACATTTTGCGAGAAATATTATAAAGAAGTAATTTACAGCCACGAAATATTCGACGATGAAATGCGGACTTTGAATAAAGATGTTTTGCAAAAAGCCCACGTTACTGACGGAGATTACTGGGCATTGAACAACATTCCGCAACTTTATACATACGGAAGTACTGCTTATGACAAGGGTGGTAGCGTTGCCAATACACTCAGGGGATATTTGGGGGATTCGATTTTTTTCGAGGCAATAACAGCTTACCTTGATGAGTTTGCCTACCAGTCGGTTTCTTCCGAAGATATGCGTGATTTTCTCACAAGCTATACCACGATTGACATGAGCAGCTTTTTCGATGCCTGGGTTTTTACGCCCGGAACACCTCACTTTGCGATAGATTCAACCAAAGTAACCGAAAATTCAGGCAATTATGCGGTTGATATTTTTTTAAAACAAAAATATAAAGGTGCTGATTATCTTGCTGATGATAATATTCTCGAAATTGCTTTTGTTGATGAACAATTCAATTTTATAACTGACACGGTTCATTTTTCGGGAAGAACCGGACATTCTGTCAAGTCAATGCCATTTTATCCTGTTCTGGTGATGATGGATCCGTTTGAGAAAATTGGTGATGCAACTACCGATAATTTTCAATATTTCACCCAACCGCTTGAATATAGTTTTCCAGAAACATATTTTAAAATAATGATTGATCAGCTTTCCGATTCAGCGTTGGTGCGCGCTACGCACAATTGGGTGGCTCCTGACAGCCTGAAAGTCAGGGTCGATAGTTTGCGGCTTTCTCCTTATCGTCATTGGAAAATTGAAGGTATTTTTCCAGATGGAATGCAAGCAAAGGGAAGCTTTTTTTATGACATGGGAAACAGCCTCGACAACGATTTGATTTTATCAGAAAATGATTCTGTTGTAATTCTTTACCGGGAAGGTGCCTGGGACGATTGGCACGAAATTTCACAAACACGGCAGGGTGCCTGGTTGATAGGTTATATTATTGTTGATGAGTTATTACCCGGCGAATATACGCTTGCAGTCTGGAACCGGCAATGGGTTTACAATCCTGAAATCATAGAAGATGAAGTGGTTAAAATCTACCCGAATCCAAGCAAAGGAAACCTGACATTTGAATTTGCAGAACGAGGCAATTATGATGTTTTTCTTTATAATACAAATGGGGTTTTGTTGGAAAATTTCATTGTTAAAGGAAAAAAGAAAAACTGGAAATGGGATGGAAACCAGGCCTTCAAAGGAATGGTTTTGGTAAAAATTATTGAAAATAATCAGCTTATTTCAGCACAAAAATTAATATTCAATTAAACATAAAAATGACTCCAAAAGAATACCTGCTACCCCTGAAGACAACTTTTGAAGAAAACGCAAACCCATCAAAAGCCATGCAGATGAAGGCTTACATGAGGGGACAGTTCGAATTTTATGGTATTGCTTCGCCCGAAAGAAAAATCATTTTTACGGAACACAGGAAAAATTATGGGCTAATTCCCGATGCTCATACAAGTGAAATAGTAAAAGAATGCTGGCAAATGCCTCAGCGCGACTATCAATATTTTGCTATGGAAATGCTGAATAAAGTTTCAAAAAAATGCAAGCCTGAAACAATTCAACTATACGAAACCATGATTACTGAAAAATCGTGGTGGGACACTGTTGACTTTATTGCTGCCAATCTTGTGGGAAGTTATTTTAAAATCTATCCTGAACTTATTGAAAGCAAAACTACTGAGTGGATGGATTCGGAAAATATTTGGCTTCAGCGTACCTGCCTGCTTTTTCAGTTAAAATATAAAAACAAGTTGGACACTGAATTGCTCGAAGGTTTTATCCTAAGATTGAAGGATGCAAAACCATTCTTTATTCGAAAGGCAATTGGCTGGGTTCTGCGCGAATATTCAAAAACGAACCCTGAATATGTAAAATATTTTGTACATAATACCTCCCTTTCGGGCCTTAGCCGCATTGAAGCATTGAAGTGGATGACCAAAAAACAAATTGCTTGATTTTCCGCTTTCATTTGAATTTATTAACTTTTTTTAACCATCGAATTGGTTATTTTTGCGCCCTTCATGATGCGATACCGGAAAATATTATATTTAATCAGCGCTGTTGTGCTTATCCTGGTTCTTATAAATTTCTTTACCAGAAGCTGTGAAGAAACCACACCAATAGATGAACAAATTGTTCTGCTTCCTTCACCCAAACCTTTTATTTATAAAAACCTGGATAGCCTTCTTATAGCCCACAAGGCTGACGAATTGGATAAAATTTTCAGTCGTTTGGTAAAATTAACTGGTTTTAATGGAAATGTTTTGTACGCTGAAAAAGGCAGGATAATTTTTGAAAAATCATACGGGTTCAGGGATTATTACAGAATGAAGGATCCGATTCAGATAACTGATGCTTTTCAGCTTGCCTCGGTTTCCAAGATGTTTACAGCCATGGCAATCATGATTTTGCATAAAAATGGTGCAGTTGATTACGACATTGATGTGAAAGAATATTTGCCCGGGTTTCCCTATCCTGGAGTTACTGTCAGGATGCTGATGACGCACCGGGCAGGAATGCCAAATTATATGTATGCGGCAGATGATTTTTGGCCCGACAGAAATAAGCCACTTGATAATGACGCCATGCTTCAAATGTTGATTGAGCACCAGCCCGAAGTAATTTTTAATGCAAACAGGGGATTTTCGTACAACAATACAAATTATGCCTTGCTCGCAAATATTGTTGAGGAGATTTCAGGCCAGCATTTTGATGAGTATGTTAAAGAGAATATTTTCGAACCACTTGGTATGGACAGTTCATTTGTTTATAACCTGAGAGGTGACTCTATAGTTCCTCAATATATTGACAGGGGCATTCCGGGCTATTATCATCGGGGCCGGAGGTGGAGAGAAATGCCCAACGACCATTTGAACGGAGTAATGGGCGATAAAAATGTTTACTCAACAGTTGAGGACATGTATAAATTCGACCGAAGCCTTGACCAGTTTACCTTGCTTCCCAAAGAAGACCTGACGGAGGCATTTAGTCCTGGAAGCCCGAGTTATCGCGGACGAAAAGACAATTATGGTTTTGGGTGGCGAATTAAAACCGACATGGACAGCACAGTGTACCATTTTGGCTGGTGGAAGGGTTTTCGCACATTTTACATCCGTGATATGAAATACCAGAAAACCCTGATTGTGCTGACTAACAAAGAAAAAGGACTCGGCTCATCGCATTTGTGGGACATTATTCAATCAGACACAATGCCGCTTGGCTGTTGCTCCGATTTCAACTTACCAATACCTATAAAGTAGGTTTCAATTAGAAATTTTCAATAAACAAAGAATGACAATTGAATAACTTTAATTTCAAAATACATCATTCTCAATTCCTAAGGCACCACCAGCTTAAACCCAACTCCGTGCACATTGATTAGCTCAACTTCAGGATCGTCTTTCAGGTATTTTCTTAATTTAGTTATGTAGACATCCATTGACCTGGCATTGAAATAACTGTCATCGAACCAGATTTTGTTCAGGGCTACCGAACGGTCAAGGACATTATTCACATTTTCGCAAAGCAACCTTAATAGCTCAGCTTCTTTCGAAGTCAATTTATTTTGGGTTTTGCCTATCATCAGCATTTGGCGGTTAAAGTCAAACTGGTATTTCCCAAAATTGTAAACCGGGTTTTCCCTGTCAACTTTACTCGTATCCTGGCTTCTCCTGATAATTGCCTTTATCCGTAAAAGCAATTCTTCCATGCTGAATGGTTTCGTCAGGTAATCGTCGGCACCCACTTCAAAACCATGAATTTTGTCTTCCTGCATTGCTTTTGCTGTGAGAAACAAAAACGGAACTTCTTTATCAATTTTCCTGATTTCTTTGGCCAGTGTAAATCCGTCCATCACAGGCATCATGATATCGAGTATGCAGAAATCGAAATCGGAACGTTTAAAACTTTCCAGCGCTTCTTTCCCGTTAGGGCATAAAACTGTTGGAAAACCTTTCGCTTCAAGATAGGTTTTTAATATGTTACCAAGGTTTTTATCGTCTTCTGCTAGCAATACTCTGGTTTTGTTTTCCATGATTTAAACTTTTTTAGTAGGTATTTTAATGGTAAAAATAGAACCTTTTCCGGGTTCAGAATCAACTGATACGCTTCCATGATGCAATTCGATGGTAGCTTTCACATAACTTAGTCCCAATCCGAAGCCTTTAAAATCGTGCAAATTCCCGGTGGGAACCCTGTATAATTTCTCAAAAATCTTTTTTTGATTTGATTTGCTGATGCCAATGCCATTGTCTTTTACCCTGATTAGCAAAGAGTCTTCATTGTTTACTGTGTTGATAACCAATAATGGTTGGTTTACATTGTATTTCAAAGCGTTATCAATCAAGTTAATAATCACATTGGTCAGGTGAATCTTATCGCCTTCAACATAAGGATTTGTAGCCTTAAGCTGAAGATCAATACTGCCTCCTTTTTCAATTGCTGAAATATTTTTACTCTTCACTGCATCTTGAATTATATCGTGCATATTGACCAAAATTATTCTCAGACGAAGCTGCCCTTTTTCAATAACGGCCGTTTGCAATATTTGTTCAGCCATTGTACTCAAACGATGATTTTCTTCACCAATTACCGTTACATAATTGTTGTAAATGATATCCGATTTCTGCACGTCTTTGTCTTTTAAAGCTTCGCAGGCCAGTGCTATGGTTGAAATTGGTGTTTTAAATTCGTGCGTCATATTATTGATAAAATCGTTTTTCATCACTGACAGCCTTTTCTGGCGGTTGATAATATAAATGCTGAATGAAAACGAAACAATAATTACCAGGAAAAGAAATACCGAAACCGTGAATAATTCCCACAACTGCCGAACCACAAAACTTTTTTCATTTGGAAAAAATATCAGCAATTTATTAGGAAATGAATACAAAGACCCCAGAGGCGATAGATTGAAAACATAGCTTTCGCGAACCAGTTCTTCCGGGTATTTCCCGGTTTTTTGAAGTATCATTGAGTTGGTAGCAGGGTTATAAATGCCAAATTCATATTCAGTTTTTATTCTATGATCGCGCAATTCATAACTGATTATCGAGTCAATTTGGTCCTTTTTTGAAAAAAGAAAATTACCAACTTCCTGTTCAGGATAAATATAATTTAGTTTTGAAAGGGCATTTTTCGCCATATTCGAATTGAAAATAAAGCGGTCAAAATCCGACTGAGAGGTAATATTTCCGGCAACCTTGGTAAGCAGGCGGTTGAGCGAATCGTATACTTTGTAAAAACTCTGGTTTTGCTGGAAGAATTTTTGTTGCTTAATAACCCTGTCGTGCAAACGCATTTTGTCAATTTCAAAAACAACGTTGGTCATCGCCTGCTCCACGTCCCTCAAAAAAACAGCTTGTTTCACTTTCACGGCATCTTTAATCCAGTAAACCTGGATTATAAGAAGTCCGATGGTAGCGAATGTTACAAGCGAAATAATCAGCGTAGTCATCCATTTGTTCATAAGGCAAAAATAGCCCATCAAATGCTTGATTTACAGCTTTTAACTTTTATTAACACTTGTTAATCTTGCTTAACATTTATACATTTTAAACTACTTTATTTTTGTCATGAAATTTTTAAGGTAAATTTCTAATCCCAAATATATCCGCTAAAAATTGGGAGTAATTTCTGCTTAATTTCATAATTGTTGGTTTTTGGTTAAAGTGGCCCCACGAGGGCCACTTTTTTTTGTTACATTTTCTGATTCTGCCCCGCTTAAAAATTGTAATTTAGCCATTCACATTTCCATTTTGATCAGGCCAGAAACCATACAGAATATCATTGAAATTGCCCGAATTGAAGAGGTAATCGGCGATTTTGTTACCCTCAAAAAAAGAGGTGCTAACTTTCTTGGGCTGTGCCCGTTTCATAATGAAAAAACGCCTTCTTTCTCAGTTTCGCCTTCCAAAGGTATTTACAAATGTTTTGGTTGCGGCAAAGCCGGAAACTCCGTCAATTTCATCATGGAACACGAGCATTATTCGTATCCGGAAGCGTTACGCTACCTTGCCAAACGCTACAATATTGAAATAGAAGAAGAGGCGATGACGCCCGAAATGCAGCAGGAAGTTGACGAGCGCGAAAGCATGTTTGCCCTGAATTCTTTTATTTCAAAATATTTTGAAGAAAACCT
>DATCTB010000057.1:0-4265 GCA_036568185.1 Bacteroidales bacterium
ACTGACAGCCCCTTCCTGGTTGAAGTTGTTGAACAAGATGGAAAACTGGTTCCCGGACAAATGTTGAGAGCCGGAAAGGTCAGTAAATATAAAAATATTGAAAACGGTGAGTGGAAGTTTCTGAATATTGATTCCAAAACAGGTGATTTGGTTTGCCCAGGAGGCAGTTCAGGGCACCGCTGGGATGGAAAAGATGGCAACTGGAATATGAAATTCGAAGATGCCGAAACGGGAAAAACCTACGATCCTATTTTAACTTTACTTGAAAAAAATGATGAAATTCTTCAGCTTGAATTTGTAGAATATGGAAAAAATTTAAGCGCTCAAAGAGGTGTTCCAGTCAAGCATATCAAAACTGTTGATGGAATTGTAAAAGTTACGACCGTTTATGACTTGACAATGGCACAATATGGCGTTGACCGCGGATTGGGCGGTGAGTATCCAGCTTCATATGATGAAAAAGAAGCTGCTTATACACCTGCATGGCAGGAAATTTTTACGGGAATTGGCCCAAAAACTGTGCTTCAGTTTGCCCGCGAATGGAGCAGGACAGCCGAAACAACCAATGGAAAATGCAGCATCATCATTGGCGCAGGCATCAACCACTGGTACCATAACAATTTGATTTACCGTGCAGGCACCATGGCCTTGATGCTTACAGGATGTATCGGTGTTAATGGTGGCGGCATGAACCATTATGTGGGCCAGGAAAAACTAGCGCCATCCGATTCATGGGGTTCCATTATGTCGGGAAAAGATTGGCAAGGGCCACCTCGTTTGCAGCAAACCCCAATCTGGCATTACATTAATTCCGACCAGTGGCGTTATGATGGCAACCAGGCGGATTACAACACAGTACCAAAAAATGAACTTTCGGGAATGCATTCTGCCGATATGACCGTGAAAGCCGTGCGCAATGGCTGGATGCCTTTCTATCCGCAATACAACAAAAACAATTTTGAAATTGTAGCTGACGCTGAAAAAGCTGGCGCCAAAACGGATGAAGAAATAAAAAAATATGTTATTGATAAACTGAAAAGCAAAGAGTTGCTGCATGCCGTTGCCGAACCTGATGACGAAGTCAGTTTTCCACGTGTTTGGTATATCTGGCGAGGCAATGCAATAGGTGGAAGTGCCAAAGGGCATGAATTCTTCCTGAAACATTATTTAGGAACACACACCAATGCCATAGCCGATGAAGTTGCCGATGAATTTGTAAAGGAAGTGAAATGGCGCAACGAAAGCCCGAAAGGCAAAATGGACCTGATTGTCAACTTGAACTTCAGAATGGACACATCAGCTTTATATTCTGACATTATTCTTCCGGCTGCTTCATGGTACGAAAAAACCGACCTAAACAGTACCGATATGCACTCGTTCATCCATCCGCTTTCTGCCGCAATTGATCCTGTTTGGGAATCGAAAAGCGATTGGGTGATATTCAGGGAAATCGCCAGGGTAACCAGTGAGCTTGCAAAAACTCATTTTAATAAACCGGTGAAAGATATTGTCAATACGCCGATTTCACATGATAGCGCGGGAGAAATTACTCAGCGTAACATAAAAGATTGGAGTAAGGGCGAATGTGAACCCGTTCCGGGAAAAAGCATGCACGGAATTGTTGTTGTTGAGCGCGATTATACCAAGGTTTACGATAAATTCATTAGGCTCGGACCTAACATGAAAACTGGTTTGGGAGCTCATGGTAGTAGCTACGATAGTACCGATTTCTATGAACAAATGCTTCTCGACCGCGACCACGTCAGCAAATTTGAAGGCGTTGAATATCCTTCCATTTATGAAGATGAAGAAGCCGCAAATGCAGTTCTTCATTTATCAAGCCTTACCAATGGCGAGCTTGCGCACAGAGCCTACAAACGTGCTGAGAAGAAAACCGGCCTTTCGCTTTGCGATTTATCCGAAGGCAACAAAAATGTCAGGATGACTTACAAAGACCTGCAAGCGAAACCACACCGTTACCATAATTCACCGGTTTGGTCAGGATTGCTAACCGATGGCAGGGCTTATTCAGCCTACACGTATAATGTTGAACGCCTTGTTCCGTGGCGTACCCTAACGGGAAGGCAGCACTTTTATTTGGACCATGAAGGTTATATCAAGTTTGGCGAACATTTGCCAACCTATAAACCATCTCCAAGGCCCGAAGCATATGGTGAGTTGAGAAAAACAGTGGCAACCGGAAAAGCAAAAATGCTGAACGTATTGACGCCGCATGGAAAATGGCATATTCACTCAACTTATGGCGATACTTTAAGAATGCTAACACTCTCCAGAGGTATGGAACCATGCTGGTTAAGCGAGGAGGATGCTGCTGAGCTTGGAATTAAAGATAACGATTGGGTAGAAGTATTTAACGACAATGGTGTGTATTCGACCAGAGCTTGCGTGAGTGCAAGGATTCCGAAAGGAATATGTATCGTGTATCATGCCGTTGAACGCACATATTCAACACCAAAATCCCAAATAAGAGGTGGAAAACGCTCGGGCATGAACAATAGTTTTACACGTGTTCACCTCAAACCTAACCTCATGGTTGGCGGTTACGGGCAATTTACCTACCACTTTAATTATTGGGGGCCTGTGGGCGTAAACCGCGACACTTTTGTGTTGGTTCAGAAAATGGAGAAAGTTGAATTTTAATAAGAAAAACAAAAAATCATGGATATAAGATCACAAATTTCAATGGTGTTCCATCTGGATAAATGTATCGGGTGCCACACCTGTTCCATCGCTTGTAAAAATATCTGGACCGACCGCAAAGGTGCAGAGTATATGTGGTGGAATAATGTGGAAACTAAGCCGGGAACAGGCTATCCGAGCAAATGGGAAGACCAGGATATATACAAAGGCGGATGGGAAACGAAGGATAAAAAGCTTTCGCTAAAAGGCGCCGGTAAATTCAAGGGATTGAAAAATATGTTTCACAATCCGAATATGCCAGTGCTGGATGATTATTACGAACCCTGGACTTACCAGTATGAACATTTATTTGAAGCAGAAGAAGGCGACGACCAACCCGTAGCCCGTCCGGTTTCACTGATAACTGGGGAGAATATCACTCCTAAATCAGGACCCAACTGGGACGATGACCTATCGGGAAGCCAGGAATATGCCAGGAAAGATGTGAATTTTAAAAACCTTTCTGCACAGGAACAAGAGGCCATGTTTCAGCTCGAACGTATGACCATGCACTATTTACCTCGTATTTGCAACCATTGTCTTAACCCGGCATGTGTGGCCGCATGTCCTTCGGGAGCTATTTATAAAAGGGGCGAAGATGGTATTGTTCTTATTAATCAGAAAAAATGCAGGGCATGGAGAATGTGTGTTACCGCCTGTCCCTACAAGAAAAGCTATTACAATTGGAGCACCGGAAAATCTGAAAAATGCCTGCTGTGTTATCCACGGCTCGAATCGGGACAAATTCCTGCATGTATGCACTCTTGTGTTGGCAGAATCAGGTATTTAGGTGTTATGCTGTACGACGCCGATAAAATTGAAGCAGTTGCTTCTTGTGACGAACATGAACTCGTCGAAAAACAAATGGAAATTTACCTTAACCCCCACGATCCTGAAGTAATAAAGGCTGCCAGGGAAAATGGAATTGCTGACTCAACCATTACAGCTGCACAAAAATCTCCGGTTTATAAATTTGTTAAAGAATGGGGATTGGCTTTGCCATTACACCCCGAATTCAGGACTTTACCCAATTTGTTTTATGTACCGCCATTGCTGCCAACCATGGCATTCGTGGAAAACGGAACGTATGAAACCACAAGCGAATCATTCTGGGGAGCAATAGAGAAATCAAGATTACCCATGCAATATTTGGCCAATCTGTTCAGTGCCGGAAATGAAAAAACAATTGAAATTGTTTTGAAAAAACTGATGGCTGTCCGCTTACACCGCAGAAATGAAACAGTTGGCGATTTGCCAGAAAATGAAGTAACTGACCCTATGGGTGAAGTGAAAATGGACAAAGATACAGCCGATGCAATTTTCAGGCTTACTTCTTTGCCTTTGTTTACTGACCGTTTCGTGATTCCTGCAGCGCACCGCGAAGAAGCTATGGAAATGATGGAAAGCACAGCCGATGTAAAAGGAAGCCATGGATTTGGATTTAAAGAACCACCAAAAAGAGGATTATAAATGAAAAATTTACTTCATTATAAAATATTGGCAAACATGTTCACGTATCCTGACGAACATGTGGTGGAATATTCCACTGACTTTCTGGAAATGAT
>DATCTB010000058.1:0-3755 GCA_036568185.1 Bacteroidales bacterium
AAGCAATGAAACTATTGATAATAAACCTGTTGAAATAAAAATAATTGAACCTGGCTTAAAAAATATTTTGGCTGAGCAAGGCTATCAGTTTGTAAACCAGGAATCAGAAGCGGATTATATTATTAGAGTTAACGCTTCCACTACGGCAGGAACTACTTACAACGGTATTTACTTTTCTTATGTGGATGCAACTCTGTCCATCATCGACGCTACATCAGGAGTGGAGAAATATAAAACATCAGTTGAGCAGGTGAAAGGGGGTGGAAGCAATTCGCAGAAAGCTGGAATAAAAGCGCTTAACCTTACTTCAGAGCAATTGAAGAAGGAATTAATAGAGTATTTGAAAAATTAACCCGGCTTCTCAATATTCTCCCGCAGCTTGCCAAAAAGTTCTTTCAGAGCTTCTTCGTCTTCGTGTTCAAGCATCACAATTAATTCTTGCAGTTTTTCCATTATTTCACGAAGTTTCCCAACGGAATATTTGTTGAGTAAAATACCGCTCAACAGGTCATCGTCCTCTGATAGCAAGCCTTGGGCAATGCTCAGGTGTTTTTTGAAAGTTGTTCCGGGCACTTCCAGCTTTTTCATGACAGCCGAGAAAACTATTGTGGAGCTGAAAGGGACTGACAAGGAATAAGCAATTACCTGGTCGTGCTCAGCGAAACTATATTCAAAAATTTTAAGTTGAAGCTGATGATAGAAATCTTTAAAAAATTCTTTGCCCTCTTTGTCCGATTCTGAAATAATTATCGCATTCTGCCCGCTCAGTTCTTTGATGTTCCCAAAAGTTGGGCCGAACATCGGGTGGGTTGATACATAGCGCATTCCGCACTTTTCGTAATAATTTTTCAACCCATTTTTTACAGAAGAGATATCAGAGATGATACAATCCTTCGGCAGGAAAGGAAGCAATTCAGCAAATGCTTTTTCGGTTTGTTTTAACCCAACAGCGTTAATCAAAAGTTGTGGCTTGAATTCTGTAATTTCTTCCAATGATTTAAACCTGAAAGTGTTGAACAAATATTTCAACTTATCAGGATTTTTATCATAAACCGCCACTTCATAATCAAGGCAGAATGTTTCGGCAAGCCAGGAACCCATTTTTCCGGCACCGGCAATCAATATTCGTTCAATCATTCCTTAGTTTCTTTCTCCGTAAATACCTCTGTCCATCATTTTCAAATCTGCCAGCGCAATAGCCGTAACCGCTTCAATTATTACCGGAATCCTGAGGGCAATGCATACGTCATGCCTGCCCTCAATTTTCAATTCTGTTAATTTATTTTCTTTTAAATCAATCGTTTCCTGCGTTTTCGAAATGCTCGAAGTTGGTTTTACAGCCACTTGAAAAACCAATTGATTCCCGTTTGTAATACCGCCATTGATGCCACCAGCATTGTTTGTGCGGGTTGTGCCTTTTGCATCAATTATTGCATCGTTGTGTTCAGAACCTTTCATTTTGGCAGCTTGAAAACCCGAGCCAAATTCAATTCCCTTAATTGCAGGAACTGAAAATACTATTTGCGAAATCGCAGATTCAACCGACAGAAAAAAAGGCTCTCCAATTCCGGGATTTAAATTTTTCACGCTACACCTGATAATTCCACCGATTGAGTCTTTTTCAGAAATTGCCTTTTCAATCGCAGCTTCAATATCAGATGAACCGCCCGCTTCAACCAATTCTGCATGAATTTTAGCAGGGGCTAAAATTTTTTTGGCAATTGTCCCGGCAACAACCAAGCCCCAGGTTAACCTGCCGGAAAAATGCCCACCACCCCTGGGGTCGTTAAAACCGGAATATTTTGTACGCGCGGTCAAATCAGCGTGACCGGGGCGGGGAATGTTTCTTAAATTATCGTAATCTGATGAAATTTTATTATTGTTTTTGGTTGAAATTACGATGGGTGCGCCAGTCGTTTTTCCCAAATAAATGCCACTGATAATTTCCGGCATATCGGCTTCTTTTCGGGGTGTTGTCCCTTTTGCGCCTGGCATCCTTCTGCTCAAATCATGTACAAATTCTTCTTCCGAAATAGGAATACCGGGTGGGCAGCCATCAACCATAATCCCTACAGCCGTGCCATGTGATTCACCAAAAATTGAAATTCTAAATATATTCCCAAAAGTGTTCATTTTATTCTTCTTTTATGGTTTCCAAAACTACGCCAAGTTTTTGCAAGTCATTGAAAAAATCAGGGTAGGATTTATTTATTGCGTCTGCACCACTGATGGTTACCGGGCTTGTTGCTTTTGTCCCGGCTACAGCCAAAGCCATTGCAATCCGGTGGTCGCCGTGTGACGAAACTTCTCCGCCTTCTATATTTTTCCTGCCGATAATTTCTATTTTATTTTCAAATTCTTGAATATCAATTCCCAAGGCTGAAAATTCTTTTTGCAATGTAAACGCGCGGTCGCTTTCTTTTGCTTTTAACCTTTCCGTTCCGGTAATAACCGATTTTCCTTCGCAAAATGAAGCCAAAGCAACAAGAGGAGGAGCAAGGTCGGGGCAATCTGTAATGTCAAATTGAAAAGCTTTTAATTTATTTGGTGAAACGATAATTCTTTTATCATCTTTTTCAACATTTGCCCCAGCCATTTTCAATGCATCAAGAATCATTCTGTCGGGTTGGGTTGAATTGAGTTGAAGATGATGAATAGTAACTTTTCCTGAAATAGCGCCCAAAACAGCTAAAAAAGCAGCTCCACTCCAATCGCCTTCCACCTGGTAATCAGTGGCAATATATTTTTGTTTTCCTGGAATAAAAAATTCCTTATAATCTTGGTTTTCAACCGAAATACCGAATTTATTAAGGACATCCAAAGTCAAATCAATATAAGGTTTACTTTTTAAATTTGAAATTTCAAGTATCGAATCTTCTTCAGCCAAAGGCAGGGCAAATAAGAGCCCGGTCAAGAATTGTGAACTGTTTGAGCCGTCAACCTTGGCTTTGCCACCTGTAAGGCGGCCTTTTAACAAGAGCGGCAATTTGCCATTCATAGTAACGACAATGGCACCAAGGCTTTCGAGAGGATTTTTCAACATATCCATTGGGCGGTTTAAAATTGAGCCGGACCCGGAAAAAATTATTTCTTTATCTGATAAAGCTGCAATTGCAGAGAACATCCTCACTCCGAGCCCCGATTCGCCACAATCTAAAATTTCGCAAACAGGATTAAAACCACCTTTAATTTCAACTTTTTCTTTCGATATCTTAACTGATGCACCCAGGCATTCTGCCATTTTTATTGCAGAAAGAGAATCTTCGGAAAAAGAAGGGTTGAACAAAGTTGAAGTGCCTTCAGCCAGCAAAGCAGCAGCAACTGCCCTTTGCATCGAGCTTTTCGAAGCTGGGGCATTAATTGTTCCGCTTGCTTTTGAGGCTGAAACTTTAACTACCATCATTAAATTTTTTTCAATTGCCCGATTAATCCTTCCATTGAAATGGCTTTTACAACCCCATTTCCAATTCCATTCAAAAATACGAAATGTATCATCTTCTTCTCGCGCTTTTTATCTCGTTTAATCAACTCAATAATTGAATCATTTATTTCAACTTTGCCTTTTATTAAGCCTAATTTTTTGAGTAAATTAGTTATTCTTCCGCTGTCAGCAACGGAAAGCAAGCCTTCACTAACAGACAAGTATGACGCAATTTGCATTCCCTGGGCTACGGCAATTCCGTGTTTTATTCCGGTATGCAGTTCGATAGCGTGCCCAACCGTATGCCCAAAATTCAATAAACGCCTTTCACCGG
>DATCTB010000059.1:0-9422 GCA_036568185.1 Bacteroidales bacterium
AAATCATACGGGTTGAAAATACAGGCCAGGTCGATATTGATGAGTGGTGTAGCAGGATAGGAGATTTGCCCGAATAAATCAAGGCGGGCACGGGTTAAGTTTTTAGCATTTAAGCTACTGGAATAAATATTTGAAAATGACCCAAGAAAACCTGTGCCAATTGCATTTACTGAATCAATCTTACCAGCACTGTTGTAAATGGCCGAGAAGTTAATGAATATGCTGTTTTTGAAAGTATAATTAGCTCCAATGGATGCTACAATTACAACTGAAGTGTCTGAAAAATTGTCCGTGTTTCTAAACCAGGAAACTTCGCCTGTAAAACCAGCACCTGCAATAGAACCAGCCCAACCCAAACCGGCTGTCACATCTGTTTCCATTACGCCACCGAATGCCTGCCAATCGTAATTCCATTTACTAAAACGATACATGGCTGCTGCTGTGAGTTTTAATTCTTCATTTAAAATTAATACTGAAGTGTCTTCTGCCACCTGGATATAACTTAGTTTTCCTGCCAGTTGAATTGAAGAAAAATCACCGGTATATAATTCCATAAGCACAGCATCAGATCCGGGGCGTTCTACATAATTAAAATCGAAAAAATTATAGGCATTGAAAATGTCGTTTGGGTTCCAAATCAGGTTTTGCCCCCAGTTAATTCGCTGACGGCCTGCAGTCAATTCAAATTTGTCGAGTGTCCATTTAACATTTGCCCTGTCGAAATTTGTATAAAGGATGTATGACTTGCTGTCTGCAATGGTAAAAGTAAGATCGAGAAATCCTGGGTCGTAAGTTACCAGGTTGCTGTAGCTCAAGCCGGCAAGATCAAAAAGGTCTGTATAAGTTGTAACCATCGGCCCGAAAATAAAATTGTTTCGCATGCCAACATAAAACTCGAGATTGTTTGTTGGGGCATACCAGAAATTGAGCCTGTTGTAGGCGCTTCCCTGCATTTGCCATTCATCAATGCCAAGGGTTTGATAAACTTCACCATCAGGAATCCAGGTATTATTCAGGTATTCGAGAAAACCTGAGAAACGGATTTTTTTTGGTGTGGTTTGGGCTGTTGATGTGCTGCAAATAAGTAGTAAAAGTATAATGACAATACAGTATGAAGCACCCCTGTCATTTTTAAGGAGGAGTGACTGAGAAATCCCCATAAAGAATTTCTTTTTCTTAGGAGATTTCTCCTCACCTTGTTCGTCGAAATGACAGCCCTTTTTCATTTTACCTGTCAAACTTTTTATCACTCAAAATCTTACCATCCTCAATGGTGATAATCCGCCTGGCTTTGTCCATTACCCGCTGGTCGTGGGTAGCGAAGATGAATGTGGTGTTGTATTTATTATTCATTTGCGACATTAACTCCAATAACTCGCTTGTTGAGTGCGAGTCGAGGTTGGCAGTTGGCTCATCAGCAAGTATAAACTCCGGTTTTGAAGCCAGGGCACGAGCTACAGCTACTCGCTGCTGCTGTCCTCCGGAAAGTTTGGAGGGACGGCTGTTAATCCTGTCGCCAATGCCAACTTGCTCCAGCAACTCTTTGGTTCTCAGGTCACGTTCCTTTTTTGGTTTCCCTTGAAGGTGCATAATAAATTCCACATTTTCTCCTGCCGTAAGCACCGGAATCAGATTGTATGACTGGAATACAAAGCCGATATTGTTCATCCTGAAATCAATCAGTTTGCGTGAACTTAAATCCCAGACATTGGTTCCACCAATTTTCACTGAGCCAGAAGTGGGCCTGTCCAAGCCTCCGAGCATATTTAGGAAAGTTGTTTTTCCAGAACCTGAAGGGCCTACAACTGCTGTAAATTCGCCTTCTTCAAAATCAATGCTTATTCCGTTCACTGCTTTTACCTGGACTTCGCCACCGTTATAAACCTTGACCAGGTCTTTTATTTCAATTACTTTCATAATGAGATATTTATATTTCTTTTTTTTATTGTTTTAAGTTTCATGTTACATGTTGCAGGTTAACTTTTTGTTTTCAAAACTTGTAATATGTAGCTTTTTACTCCATTCTCAATGCATCTGCCGGATCGTTTTTCAATGCTTTGTAAGCCGGATAAATAGCTGCAATCACTCCTGTAATTATTACTAAAATCGTAATATTAACCAGCATAATCGGCTCCAGGCTTAAATAAACATAGGAGTCGTAGCCCAATTGTTCGTAACCAGCTGCCCACCTGCTGAGGTCGATGGGTGAGGTTGATTTCCATTCAGCGAACAAAGCACCTATCATAATTCCGACAACGCCACCTACAAGCGAGAGCAAAACAGATTCAAGTACTACCATTGAGAAAATTCTCATTTTGTTCATCCCAATGGCCATCAGCATGCCTATTTCCTTGGTACGCTCCATAACTACCATCAACATGGTATTGATAATTCCAAAAAGTAAAGCAAGCAGAATGATAATAATGAAAATGTACATGTACAAATCCATTGCTTCAGTCAGGTAATTCATTTCTGGACTAAGTTCGCGCCAGTCCATTACTTCATAATTTGATGCTATTTTTTTTACTTCATCTTCAACCTGAATCAGGTTTTCATTGTTATTGATGTTTATCGCGATTTCGTGGGCAGCCCCGGCAGGTAATTCGGTTAAAGCCCTAATGTCATCAGCCTTCACAAAAACACGCGATTCGTCGTACATATTGTTGTTTGTGGTATAAATCCCTGAAACCCTGAATAGCCCGCTAACAACATTATTTGCGGTATCCTGCAAAGTGATAACAAGTTTACTTCTCATTTTTGCATTTAATTTTTCTGCTAGTTTTTTACCAATGACAATTGGGTTTTTATTGATTCCTTCCAGATATTCACCATCAATAAGTTTTTCATTAATGTTTGTGACGTAAATTTCGTTTTCCATATCAATACCCGAAACTAGCACTCCTGTTGCTGTTTCGGCTGTTGCTGCCATAGCCTGGACGACAATTCTTTCGCTTGCTCCTGTTACGTTGGGAATTGTTCTGATTTCCTCTGCCAGCCATGTGGCATCGGGCATATAACCCCCGAAATCAGAATCTTGCCTGAAACCTACTTTATGGATTTGGATGTACGAAAGTTCTGTCTTGATTACTTTTTGAATGCGTTGTTCAGCCAGCCCTTTCATAAATGCTGTAGCAGCGACTCCGGCAAAAATGCCAAGAGCAACAGAGAAAATGATGAGAAGGCTTCTAACCTTGTTTCTCCAGATGTTTCGCCATGATATTGAGAAAAGCATAATTGTACTTTTTAGTTTTTAAAAAATTATGCCCTGAGGGCTTTTGTTAATTTTAATGTAAATGATTTGTAAATCGGGAACAATGCTATAGATAAGGTGATGATAAACACAACAATAGCCTGGGTATAGAAAACTTCCGGTTGCATTGAAAAATACATATAGGGTTCAATGCCCATATCAATCATTGTTTGGCCAGCATCGCCAGTAAGTGGAATTGGATTTTTATAAAAATAATATGCCAGCGGAATACTTGCAGCAATGCCTGCTACTGCCCCTAAAAAACCCATATAAAGTGTCTCCAGAAACAAAATCGAACCCAAACGTAAACGTTGCATTCCTATGGCAATCATCACTCCAAGTTCACGGCTTCGTTCAGAAATCATCATCAGGATAGTACCAAAAATGCCGAAAGTGATAATCATATAAAGAATTCCTTTCATCACAACTCCTCCTGCGCGGTCACCTTCTATCATTGAAACCAGTTCGGGTTGAAGCTCAGCCCATGACATTAACATATAAGGTGATTTTATTTCTTTTTTTAAATGCTTCATGGCAATTGGCAAATGATAATGGTCCTCAACCATCAAAACCAGTGAAGTCAGGCGGTTTGGTGCTGAGAAAAATCCCTGGCAAGTATTCAATTCCATATAAACAAATTGTTTATTCAACTCAGGTGACGGAAATTTTAAAATTCCTTTTACAGGGTACAAACCCGCTGCCATAACACCATGATAACCCTGTCCGTAAAACACAAGTGTATCACCAACACCTATTTTTAAATAATTTGCAAGGTCAATTGCCACAAGCACACCATCGTCATTTTTTTTCAGATATTCTCCTTCATGAACCCATTTTTCGAGATTTGTAACGGCATTTTCTTTTTCAGGATCAACTCCAATAATTATGGCCCCTTTGGTTAATTCTTCAGAAGAGGTCAATGTAAAATATTCCAGCCGGGGTGCGTAATGGGTGATTTCTTTTTCGGCTTCAATGATGCTTCTTAATGAATCGTTCATTTCGAAGGTGTTGTTAATGGTTTTATTTTCATGATATTCTTCAGTGAAAATCTGCATGTATCCCGAATAAAACTTAACTACATTGTCAATCATTGATTCATACGAACCATATTGCATTGAAGTCATGAAGGCTGTGAATATTACTCCGAAGAAAACCGAGCCGCTTGTAATTACAGTCCGCCAGGGTTTTCGCCACAAATTCCGCCATGCCATGATGATGTTTCTCATCTTATATATTGATTTATGCCCTGAGGGCGTTTACAGTATTCAGTTTAGCTACAAAATACACCTGGTAAAAAGAGATCAATGCGAAAATCACAAATACGATGATTGCAGGTGTAATAAATATTCCGGGTGAAATACTGAATTTCAAAACAGGTTCAAACCCCATCGACCTATAGGTTTCGGCCATTTGCCCGGTAACGTAAACCGGATTTTTATATAGGTAATAAACCAAAGGAAAACTTCCGGCAATTCCGCTTAATACCCCAATAATTCCGATAAAAAAGGATTCGACAATTATCATCATCATTATTTTGGTTTTTTGAAATCCGATGGCAATCATTACTCCTAGTTCTCTTTGTCGTTCGTGCATAAGCATGATGATTGTAGCCAGAACACCAAAGCCAATTATCATAAATAGCAAGGTTTTGATTATGCTGCTGCTTGCAGTTTTTCCTTCTATTAAACTGAGAAGTTCGGGTTGTAATTCGTCCCAGGAATATATTGTAAGGTTTTCATCAAGTTTTCCTTGTAATTCTGCCGTTGCCGGCTTCACCTTATCCGGTATTTCAACCATCAGCACGATTGAAGTAATTTCGTCAGATAGACCAAGAAATTCCTGGCAATTATTGATGTCCATGTAAATGACCTGTTTGCTGAGGTCGGGTAAGGGAAAGTCGAGCAAGCCAGCTACCCTGTAATAACCGGCAGCACTGATGCCATGATAACCTTGTCCGATCAAAACTAGAGAGTCGTTTACGCCAATATTCAGATTTTCTGCCAGGACTTTTCCTATTAAAATATCATTCGAGCCTGAGTTAAGATATTCTCCTTCACCCATCCATTTCGAAATGCCTGAAATGGCTTCCTCTTTTTCAGGAATAATTCCAAAAACCATCGCCGGGTAACTATTAGTTTCTGAACCTGCTAACGCAAAAGTTTCTAATCGTTGAGTAAATTGGGTAATCAGATTACTCTTATTGATTGTCTGTTCTATTTGCTCATTTGGAGAAAAACTGCTGTTGACGCTTCTTAATTCTTTAAACTCACTGTCCTGGATTTGTATATAACCCGAATAAAAACGAACCATATTGTCGATCATGTTTTCAAAGGAGCCTTGTTGAAGAGATGACATGAATACAGCGAAAAACACACCAAAGAAGATGGAAGCTGCAGTAATTAAAGTTCTGCGGCTGTTGCGCCACAGGTTGCGCCATGCTATTTTGAGATAATCGTTCATTATCCTCTTTGTCCTTCTAACATTTTGATTAATATGTTTAACCTATTTCACCTGCTTCATATTCTGTTTGCTGAAAAAGCTGTCGTCAATGGGCTGGTTGAAAACGGAGTTCGTAAAAACTAAAACTGTTTTCTCTCCTTCTTTATCTGCAGGGATGATTTCCATCCTGGAAGGAATATCCCGATCGCCAAAAGTTTTAATGTCGTAAGCATTTTGTGTATTGATGAGATAGCCATCTTCATCATAGTATTCTGATTTCCATAAATCAAAACCATCTTTTGTAATCCACGAAATAATTTTTCCCCAAACTACCGCTGCGTCTTCATGAGGAATAAGTTCAATTTTATAGCATTCCTTTCCCCTTACAGTTTCTTCACCCAAAAGCGTATGGTCGTAATCAACAACAATGGACGATTGCTTCACAAGGTCGTCGTTGGTGAAATCTGAACCCATCCACGATTGCATCATCATTGAAGGTGGAATTTTAATCATCCTCGAAATGGTTGGAACGTAATTCCACATTTCTTTATCTACCTTAAGAAATACCTGGCCTTCTTCTTTTGCGGGTGCAGTAATATAAATCATAAAATATTTATCGCCTTTCGACCAGCTTTTCATCGAAATAGTGCGTTCCCATTTTGGCCTGACGATGGACATGGTCATTTCGCCAATCATGTTTTCGCCCCGGTTTTTTTCATCTGCAATCTTTATGATATCAAGTGCTGTCGGTTCCTGCGATTGCAATCCTAAACCAGTAAGCAGAAAAATGACTGCAATTAAAATTCTGTTTGTTATTTTGAACATTTTCATTTTATATAGTTAAACAAATTTTTCTTTTACCAATTCAACCACATCATCCAATGGATAAGCATCGGCATTGAATGCATAATTAAAACCAATACCATCGAGCAAAGCGCCAACCATAATGGCTTCAAGCATCGGGTTTTTTGATCCTTTTTCTTTATAATAATTCACAAAAAGTTCAATGAATGGAGCAGCTACCTGGTTGAGTTTTTCAGCAAATAATTTTGAAACTGCGGGCTGCATAATAAGTGAAAAATACAATCGGTAAAAGCTGATTTTTTCTTTCATCAACCTGAAACTTTCATCAATCATAAAAGCAAACTCTTCTTTTGTCAATACGCCATCTTTATTGGGGTCAATAAAAGGCAACATGTCTTCGAATCCTTCTTCCATGATTTTTGAAAGTAAATCTTCTTTGCTTTTGAAATAATTATACATCAAACCTTTAGAAACCCCCGCTTTTTTAGCAATCATACTAATCGATGTGGTTTCGTATCCGTGAGTTGCAAATTCCTCCAGGGCAGTAACCATGATGGATTGCTTTCTGTCTTTCCTGATTTCTTTTATTTGTTGGGCTGTACGTGGTGACATAAATTTATGACTGAACGGTCGGTCAAAAGTAAAACAAATATTTTATTTGTCAAGATTTTTTTGAATAAATGCCACGAATGTAGATAACTATCGGTACAAAAATTCAATTATCGAATTTCCTATTAAAAACTCCTCCCCTGAAAAGGGGAGGTGGCCGCAGGCCGGAGGGGTTAAGCGTATAATTTTATTTTAGTACCTTAAAAACCACCCCGCCCTTCGGGCACCCCTCCTTGAAAAAAGGAGGGGAATTTGGTTAGTCCTTAAAAGAGCATTTTATTTGTTCTAAGACAGCATCCAGGTTATTGAAAATATCCTTGTTTTCAAAACGCAAAACAGTGATTCCAAGACTATTCAAATACTTATCTCTTTTGAAATCATTATCACTTCCTTCCAGTGTATAATGGTCTGCGCCATCAAGTTCTATAGCCAGCTTCTCGGATGGACAATAAAAATCTACTATGTAATTTCCAATGCTGTGTTGCCTTCTAAATTTCCTGTTTTCTAATTGGTTTTTTTGAAGTGCTGTCCACATAACAGCTTCGGCAGAAGTAAGGTTGCTCCGCAATTCTTTCCGGAACTCTTCTAATGATTTTTTATTAAAAATCTTTTCTCCTTCCATGTTTACAAATAAACTTTTACAATTATTAAATGAACATTTAATAAATAATAATAAGATGCAAGTTAAACAAAAATCCACCTAAGATAAGTCTGTTACATTTCCTATTTTTGCAAAAAATAAAACAAAAAAACCCGTTTATGAAACAATTGATTGAATGTGTGCCCAATTTCAGCGAAGGCAGGGATATGAATGTGATTAAACAAATCACTAACGAAATTGAAAAAGTAGAAGGCGTTAAGCTGCTGGACGTTGACCCCGGCGCGGCTACCAACCGCACAGTGGTTACTTTCGTCGGGACACCTGATGAAGTGGTTGAAGCTGCATTTGTCGCCATAAAAAAAGCTGCCGAAGTGATTGATATGCGCCACCACAAAGGCGAGCATCCTCGCTTTGGGGCGACTGATGTTTGCCCGATGATTCCCGTTGCCAATATTTCGATGGAAGAAACAGCCAAATATGCCCGGAAACTGGCAGAACGGGTTGGAAAAGAATTGGGAATACCAATCTATTGTTATGAAAATGCAGCATTTACGCCCGAAAGAAGAAACCTTGCCACGGTGAGGGCTGGGCAATATGAAGGATTGAAAGAAAAACTGGCAAACCCAAACTGGAAACCCGATTTTGGCCCTGCTGAATTTAATGAACGAGTTGCGGGAAGCGGCGTAACAGCCGTTGGCGCAAGGGATTTCCTGGTAGCATTTAATGTAAACCTGAACTCAACTTCAACCCGCCGGGCAAATGCCATCGCTTTCGATGTGCGCGAACGTGGGCGCCCCATGCGCGAAGGTGATCCTTTGACAGGAAAACCGGTATTAGACGAAAAAGGAAACCCTGTAATGCTTCCCGGAACACTGAAATCGGTGAAAGCCATCGGCTGGTTTATTGAAGAATATGGTGTTGCACAAATCTCGATGAACCTTACTAATATCAGCATTACGCCCGTCCACATTGCCTTTGATGAGGTTTGTAAAAAAGCTGAAGAAAGAGGCATCCGTGTTACCGGCTCAGAGTTGGTTGGTTTAATTCCGCTGAATGCAATGCTTGAAGCTGGAGAATATTTCCTCAAAAAACAACAGCGTTCGGTTGGTGTTGACAATGACGAGTTGATTAAAATTGCCATCAAATCGATGGGATTGAACGATTTGAAACCTTTTAATCCAAAAGAAAGAATTATTGAATATTTGCTGGAAGGCGATTCGAAAAAGCTGGTTGATATGACTGTTACCGGTTTTGCCAACGAAACAGCTTCTGAATCTCCGGCTCCTGGTGGTGGAAGTATTTCAGCGCTGGCAGGAGCATTGGGCGTTTCGCTTGCCACCATGGTTGCCAACCTTTCTTCGCACAAACGCGGTTGGGATGACCGCTGGGAAGAATTTTCAGATTGGGCAGAGAAAGGGCAGAAATTGAAAGATGAATTGCTGTTTTTGGTGGATGAAGATACACGTTCTTTCAACAAAATTATGGATGCTTTTGGCTTACCAAAAAATACCGATGCTGAGAAAAAAATAAGGACTGAAACCATTCAGGCTGCTTCAAGATATGCCATGCAGGTCCCTTACAGGGTGATGAAAGTTTCATTGGAAACAATGGAAATTATCCGTGCAATGGCTGAAACCGGCAACCCCAATTCGGTTTCCGATGCGGGTGTTGGTGCGCTTTGCGCTTTGACCGCTGTGGAAGGTGCTTATTTGAATGTAA
>DATCTB010000060.1:0-2156 GCA_036568185.1 Bacteroidales bacterium
AATGCACGAATAAAAATATTCAATAAAAATTCGTGCATTCGTGGCTAAATTTGATTTCAGTTTTGTTAATATTTCTTTAAATCTTCCAGCTTCCCATTTTTTTCAGTAATGTTGTTCTTCAATTTGTTGACTTACTGAAATTTGAACTTTTTAAAAATATGAAACACCTCTTTTCGCTGCTCTTCATACTTCAACTCTTTACCACTGCTCATTCTCAAACAGCAACTCAGGCAAGCGACACAAGCTATAGCGGGAAGGCTTTGAGTGGCGTGGTGCTTGATTCAGACACGAAGGCAATCCTTCCTTACACCAATATTTATGTGTTGCGCACCGGCAAGGGAACCATCAGCAATGAGCTGGGGCATTTTACTTTAAACCTTGATGGCTTGGGAAAAACAGACACCCTGCGTTTTCAATACGTTGGTTACAAAACAAGGAATATCCCACTTTCTGAACTTGAAATTTCTTCGGTGGTTTATTTACAGGCAGAAATAATTAACCTCAGCGAATTGTTGGTTTTTTCGAGCGAGCCCGATTTAATAGAAATTGTAAAAAATGTTTTAAAACATAAGGATGCGAATTACAAACCCACCACAAGCAAAGAACAAGTTTTCATCCGCCAACGCGACATAGCCGATATTGAAAAACTCAATTTCAATTATAAAAAAAGTTCCATACCCGAACTGGACAGGAAAACCATTGCTTTGGCTGAAGAAAAAATCCCCAGGAATTTTACTTCCTACACCGATTTCCTGGGAAACCTGTATTTTACTAAAAACAAGGATGATTCTATAACTTTAAAAGTTGAGCCAATCAGGACTGTTTCATTAAAAGAAAAAGATATTACCGAACTCGACCAGATTGCCAAAATTTTTGAAAAAGCTTTTGCCAGCACCAGGGAAGGCGAATACTGGAAGGTGAAAACCGGTATTTTCAGCCAGGAACTGGACCAGGAAGATTTAAAACCTGAACCTGAAAATGACTCAGTAAACAACAACAGCCAGCAGTTGAAATATTACGGCAATTCGATAAAATACAGGCTCGAATATAGTTCACTGGACGACAAGGACGATTGGGAATTCCTGCACAGCACCGGAAAATACAACTATCGGCTGCTTGGCGGAAGCCGCGTGAATGGAGAAGATGTGTATATTATTGATTTCACGCCAAAAAAGGGTGGCTTGTACCAGGGCAGGATGTTTATTGCCACCGGCACTTACGCTTTGATACGGGCAGATTACGAATTTGCACCCGATAAAGTTGGCACCGATTTTCACTTGCTCGGCGTTGGCTACACTGAAAACGATTTAAAAGGTTCCATTTATTTTGAAAAGAAAAACGACAATTATGAGCTGAAATATTTTTCCAAAAAAGCAAGTTCCAGCGCCAGTTTCGACAGAAGTATCGCTTTGATTAAGAAGCGGAAAAGAACATTTTTTGATGAAACATTAAACGAAATAAAAATTGGTGTCGAGCTCAGCGTCAACATGGAATCCTCCATAGAATACCTGGTACTTGAAGAAAAAGGAATTTCTGAAAAACAATTTACTGATTTCAAACAGCCGGAAAAAATGGACGTCATTTATGTCGGGCAGTTCAACGACAATTTATGGAAAGGGTATTCAATTATCGAGCCCACCGAGCAGATGAAGGAATACAAGAAACAGGTAATAAAGTTGGAAGACTAATCCCTACAGTTGATTTTGCAATGCCGCAATCAACTGGTTTGCCGGAAGCACACCTGCCTGCCGGAATTTCATTTCTCCCTGTTTAAAAATCATAACAGTTGGAATACTTTGAATCCCCCACTTTTGAGCTATTGCCTGGTTCTTATCCACATCAACTTTTAGAATCCTGATTTTATCACCCAGATTATCCTTGACCTCTTTCAGAATGGGTGGCATCATTTTGCAAGGCTGGCACCAATCGGCATAAAAATCAATTAAAACCGGTTTATCACCATTTATTATTTCGCTGAATTTGCTCATGATCTCAAGTTTTTTTATTCCTTTTTCAAAAATTGTTCCTAAACCGGAAACCTGCCAAAATGTTCCGCTTTCAACGAATATTAAAAAATCAAAGTCAGCAGCAAATATTTCACTAACAAGCCAAAAGCACTGAACAACAAAAAGTACTGAAAACGGTATTTCAACATT
>DATCTB010000061.1:0-4103 GCA_036568185.1 Bacteroidales bacterium
AGCGGAGTGGAAAAAGCATGCGAAATGCTGACTGAAGCCGGAGCAAAAAGGGCGTTGATGCTGAAAGTTGGAGGTGCATTTCACTCACCTTTGATGGAGCCTGCTCGTGTTGAACTTGCTGAAGCAATTAATTCAACAAAATTTAACCGCGGCATTTGCCCTATTTATCAAAATGTGACAGGGCAGTCCTTGTCCGACCCTGATATTATCAAAACCAATTTGGTAGCTCAACTAACCTCTCCAGTACGCTGGACGCGCATCATGCAAAACATGATTGCCGATGGTGCCAAAAACATTACCGAAGTTGGCCCCGGGACCGTCTTGCAGGGTTTGTTCAAAAAAATAGACCGTAATTTGAATACCCAAAGTGCAACAGTATAAAATTTAAAAGCCCTGCGATGCGGGGTTTTTTGTTTTTAGGGTGTTATCATTCCTGAAAATGCGGCAGCATTTATCAGGAATCCATTTTCTACTTTCAACTTTCTCTGGATTCCCTATTTTGTGGGAATGAAGAAGGTTTATTAGTTGAGAATTTGTTGTAAACAACTGGCAGCAGAGGCTTCTAAACTACTTAATAAAGTTTCTAGATAAAAATCTTGAGGAATGAAAAACCCTTAAGATATCAACTTCAGTCCCACTTTTTATTCTATAAATGGTTCTGTAATTTCCTGATATTAGTTCCCTGATAGATTTGTTGTTAATTTCAGGTACAACTCTGCCAATAGAAGGATTGTTTGCTAATACCTGTGCTCTCTGATAAATTTTATTTACTGTTAGAGTAGCGTAGTGCGATGAATCAACCGAAATGTATTCAAATATTTCTTTCAAATCCCTAATTGATGCTTCAGTCCAAACTATTCTGACCATTTGTCAATTATCATTTTTACATCTTCATTTGAAATTACTTTGCCTTCTTCTGATTGCCGGTATCCTTCTTCAATTTTTTCCATGAAAATCAACTGGTCAATTAATTCATCTATTGAAAATGTATCAGGCAGGTGCTTAATAGTTTCCTCAAGCTTTTCTTTTGTAAGCATAATGCAAATTTTTAGGTAAAGATAATATTATTCAGTTTTTGAAAATACAATAAAGCAGGTGGGAAATTTTTGTAAATAATAAATTAGTTACTACACGTTACAAATTCTCTGGCATGGAATAATGCTATGAATCTTAAGCCTCGCGGATACCTCGTAATTTTATTTTTCAATTTCATTGTTAAGCAACTCCAAAATAATGTTTAAATCGTCCATTAAGGGGTTATAATGTGTGTTTCCAGTTGCGTAGCTTGTTAGAATAAACATCAAAATATTATTTTCGAACTCCATCGAATTCAATAAATTTAAGTTACTCCTGTAGTTTTCGGTAATTGGCAAGCCTAATTCCTGGCTAACACCTGTTTGGTCAAAAATAGTTTTCAAACTGTACTCATTTAGCCTAAACATATCAAGCACTTTCTCTCTCTGGATTCTAAGCTCATCTTCTTGTTTGGAAATATCTTCCATGGTCGAAACCCAGTTGGTTAATTGTATTCTTAATTTAGTATTTGCAATATCTTTTAGGCTTCCGGAGTTAATCATCTCGTTTAAAAGCGAGTTATTTGGATTGAAAGAAATATCAGGAGAAAACGTATTGAATAACAGTTCTGAAAATTCAGCCTCAGCAGGTGGTTCATTTTTGTTGGAAATAAAGCCTACAATTTGTTTTGCTCCATTGAAACTGCGCATGTTAACCTCAGTCAATTCAATCAATTTCAACTTGCTTGTTTGAAATTCTTCTTCCAGCCCAATCAAATAGGTTTTTTCTTTTTGCTTGATAATACGATGGATGTTATTGTTATTGATGGCAAGAGCAATCAGGATTCCAATAACTACAAGAATAATTTCCCCAATAGCGTACTTCAGGTATTTTACGGTTTGGTTTTTATTGACAAATTCGAATCGAATTTTTCTAAAGAATGTTATCATTGTTTCCTGTTTGGTTAGAATTATATCCGAATTTTTTTAGCCCTGAGTTTTACAAAGCTTTCTTTCTCCAAAAATAAAACATTAATTTTTATTCATTTTAGTTTGAAGCCCAATTTCAAAACCTATGATTTATCACATTAAATACATCAAAACCGCCCCAAAATCCATGATGCCATGAAGCGCTGCGAAATAAACGAAAAGCGAAGGGCGATAATAAATAGAAACTCCGATTAAAATTGAAAAAGGCAGAAATACCAGCGCACGGTATAGTAAAAAATTTACATCAGGAATAAATGGCAAAGTACAATGTTGTAAGGAAAGAAATAAAATGGGAAGTGCAACTGCCAGCCATTTTGCTTTTAACTGATTTTTGAGTTTAGGCATGATGTACATAAAATAAGTTGCTAATTCAGCCAAAACTATTGTTAATGGGAATGCTATCAATAAAAAGTAAATCAGCCATTTATTTATGGAACCAAACATCAATTCTGTAGGAACATTTGGGTTTTCCCACAGCAGCGTGCTTAGGAAATAGCCAGGGGCAAAAACTATTGGAATCGAAATCAGGGCTAAACCAGCGAAGATTTTGATATCCTTTTTTAAAGTCAGTTTGTTTATCCTGAATATATCCAGGTAGTTTTTTCCATCTTTTTTAAATAAAAAATATAACAGCGTAATACTGATAATATTTGTAAGGGTAGCTGATAACAACCAATATTTTTCAGACATATCCCATGAGCTGGCAAAAAGTGCAACCAAAGCCTGGAAAGCCAGGAAAAGTGCCAGCCTGCTAACTAGCAACAAATACATCATAAAATTTGGTATTTCTTTAGTTTGACTGAGCATTTTTATTTATTGCCAATTGAGAGTTCTTCGCGCAACATATTCAACGCAGCCAAAGCCGAGCGCCTGATATTGCGTCCGCGGTGCTCGCTGAAATGGAAGAGTTGCGATCGGGCTCCTTTGTCTGAAGCCAATCCAATCCAAACTGTTCCAACTGGTTTTTCGGGTGTGCCACCATCAGGGCCTGCAATCCCTGAAACTGAGAGGCAGTAATCGGTTTTAAGCCTTTCCCTGCCACCCAAAGCCATTTGTTCAACCACTTGCCTGCTGACTGCGCCATAAGTTTGCAAATCAGCTTCATTCACGCCAAGTTGATTGATTTTAACTTCATTCGAATAAGAAATAATGGAACCGGCAAAATAGTTCGAGCTGCCAACAATGCTCGTCAATAAATGGGCAATATAGCCGCCTGTGCAGCTTTCGGCGGTGGAGAGTGTTTTCCCTTTTTTTATTAATAATTTTCCGATGGTTTCTTCAAGTGAAATATCATCAAAGCCGTAAATCAGTTCAGGAATAATTTGCTGAAGGTTGTTGCTTAAAGTTTCAATTTCCGTTTCCAGCTTTTCTTTGTCAATTCCCTTTCCGCTCAGCCTCAGCCTGACCATTCCGGGTTGTGGAAGGTAAGCCAGTTTAATGTGCTCCGGAAGGCTGTCTTCCCAGGCGCTTATTTTTTCAGCCAGCATCGATTCACCAATTCCCAAAGTCATGATGGTTTTATGGAAAATAAAGCCCATTTTGAATTGCGCCCTAACTCTCGGGATAACTTGCTCAGTAAGTAAAGTTTTCATTTCAAAAGGGACTCCAGGCATGGAAACAAAAACTTTCGCATCTTTTTCAAACCACATTCCTGGGGCAGTACCATTTACGTTTTCCAAAGGAATGCAATTATCGGGAATTTCAGCCTGCTTGCGGTTTACTTCTGTTAGCGGGTAATTCCTGGCAGCAAATAGTTTGGCGATATGTTCAAATGTGGGTTCATGAAAAACAAAGCCCGAATTGAAATATTCAGCCAGCACTTTTTTTGTAATATCATCTTTGGTTGGCCCCAGTCCGCCAGTGATTAAAATAAGCTCAGCCCGTTGGGAAGCCGAATCGAGGGCATTTTTAATTGCTTCCGGGTTATCGCCAACTGCAGTAATTTGTACCACTTCAATCCCCCATTTATTCAATTCGGCTGCCATCCATGAGGCATTGGTATTCACCACCTGCCCAATCAACAATTCGTCGCCAACGCTTATAATTTCTGAATTCATTTTCTAAAATGGGGCTTTAGTTATATTTTTACAAAAATATTGA
>DATCTB010000062.1:0-2411 GCA_036568185.1 Bacteroidales bacterium
GAAGAAGATTTATCCAATATTTCATTGCGTTGGATGATTAGGGAATCTGTTGAAAAAGGGCTGATAATTTATGAAAAATCAGATGCATACAAAACTTTGCAAGCTTCACCAGTCAACCCGGATGGTATGATGCACAACGAACAAAAAGAATTTCCGGGAACTTTATTCAAACGGGCAGTGCGAAGTTGGGATAAAAGCACTCATGGTGAACCTTGCCTCCACGAAAGCGTTTTTAAAAGAAAGAAAAACGCCGATAATGGAGATTCGCCGGCTTATTTACCGTGGATTATGAAGTTGGTGGATAAGGATAAACCATGTGTTGAGAAAGCTTAAAAACTGTATTTTTGATTTTGAACAAAATACGAACAAATGAAAATATTTAAAACCTTCGGAATTGTGCTTTTACTTGCTGGCTTATTCACATCATGCATGTCGCCAATAACTGAAAAAGACAATGGCCGCACTTTCGAATTGTCAATGGAATCGCCCTTCGAAATCAACCTGGTGGCTGAGCAGGGAATGGCCTGGGAAGTTGTTAATTACAACAAAAGCCTGATAAAACCTCCTCAGGTTGAGGTAACGGATATTACCAACGAGGCAGGACAACCTGCAAAGGAATATTCATTTTCATTCGAAACCCACGGTTCAGGCCAATCGCTTGTTACTTTGGTTTATTTTGAAGAAAATGACAGCACAAATTTTCCCCACAAAACTTTTGAGGTTGAACTTATTTTTGGGACGATGGGGCAAATTGAATCAGACTGATAAGGCTGTTTTTCTTGCCTTCTGCTTTAATATTGCAAGGTTTTCAAGCGAAAAAGCCACTTTTGGCTGACAACCACTTCTCAAATAATTGCATTGCGCTTGCATTAGTTTGGCTTCAGAATTTTTAATCGTCAGTAATTTATCCACTTTTTCAACCTGGTCGAGGTTTCTGAGTTGGTTGTATGGGCAATTTGCATGTTCCCGGTTGTAAATGCAGTTGTGAAGCAATCCTGCAAAGTTGAGCCACTTTTTATCCATTTTTCTTAATTTTTATTCAGAAGTGAATGTTTTGTCACGTTAATGACAATATTTATTTTAAAGGGTCGCTAATTGAACTTTTTTATGTTAAAAATGTTTAAGAAAGCAGGGCAAAAAAGCTATAAAGGCTTCATTTCAAATTTGATTAAAAATTATGAATATCTTTGCAGCCCGAAAATTTTAAATCATTTAAAACAAAAAATTATGTCAGAAGTAGCTGTGGTAAACAGGCTAAAATACAAAGTTGCAGATATCGGACTCGCAGACTGGGGCCGGAAGGAAATTGAAATTGCCGAGCAGGAAATGCCCGGTTTGATGTCAGTTCGCGAAAGATATGCTGCTGAGAAACCATTAAAAGGAGCACGTATTATGGGCTCGTTGCACATGACCATCCAAACCGCTGTGTTGATTGAAACATTGGTTGAATTGGGTGCCGAAGTGCGTTGGGCAAGTTGCAATATATTTTCAACACAAGATCATGCTGCTGCTGCTGTTGCAGCTAAAGGAATCCCGGTTTTTGCCTGGAAAGGTGAAACGCTTGCAGAATATTGGTGGTGTACAAAACAAGCCTTATCGTTTGCCGATGGCAAAGGCCCGCACCTGATTGTTGATGATGGTGGCGATGCTACATTGTTGATTCATAAAGGATATGCAGCCGAAAAAGATGCCTCAACTTTGGATGTAAAAGCAGAAAGTATTGAAGAAGAAGAAATATTAAAACTTCTGAAAGCTACGCTTGCCGAAGATCCACAGAAATGGCACAGAACTGTAGCTGAATGGAAAGGTGTTTCAGAAGAAACTACCACCGGAGTTCATCGCTTATACCAAATGAAAGAGGCCGGTGAATTGCTGATTCCAGCCATTAACGTGAATGATTCGGTTACCAAATCGAAATTCGATAATCTTTACGGCTGCCGCGAATCATTGGCTGATGGCATTAAAAGAGCAACTGACGTGATGATTGCCGGAAAAGTTGTTGTAGTTGCCGGTTACGGCGATGTTGGAAAAGGTTCGGCCAAATCGATGCGTGCCTATGGTGCCCGGGTGATTGTTACCGAAATTGACCCCATTTGTGCTTTGCAGGCTGCCATGGAAGGTTTTGAAATTACTACAATGGAAGAAGCTGTGAAAGAAGGAAATATTTTTGTTACCACAACCGGAAACAAAGATGTTATCACTTTTGAGCACATGTCGAAAATGAAGGAAGAAGCCATTGTTTGCAATATCGGCCATTTCGATAATGAAATCCAGGTTTCCAAATTGGATAACAACCCTAACGTGGTTAAATTGACAATCAAACCACAGGTAGATAAGTACACTTTCCCTGATGGTCATTCCATTTATATGCTGGCTGAAGGCCGCCTGGTGAACCTTGGTTGCGCCACAGG
>DATCTB010000063.1:0-6176 GCA_036568185.1 Bacteroidales bacterium
TTACACAGCAATATCACTGCTGAGCAAACTGTCTTTTATTACACAACTTGCGGCTGGATGATGTGGAATTGGGTTGTGAGCAGCCTGGCCATTGGCTCCACGCTTGTTTTATACGATGGCAACCCGTTTTATCCAGCTCCCGATGCTTTGCTTAGGATGGCTGATGAATTGAAAATTAATTTCTTTGGAACAAGTGCAAAGTATATCGCTTCGCTTGAAGATGCCGGCGTTGAGCCAAAAAAGATTTCCAAATTTCCAGCCTTGAAAGTGATTGCCTCCACAGGTTCGCCACTTTCCAACGAAAGCTTTGAATACGTTTATAAAAAATGGAAAAAAGATGTACAGCTTTCTTCCATCGCTGGTGGGACCGACATTGTTTCCTGTTTTATCCTTGGCAACCCTACCCTGCCGGTCCACCTGGGTGAAATCCAATGCAAAGGCTTAGGTATGGATGTAGATTGCTTCGATGACGAAGGAAATTCGCTAGTTGTAGAGCAAGGCGAACTGGTTTGCAAAACCGCCTTCCCTTCCATGCCTGTTTATTTTTGGAATGACAAAAACAATGAAAAATACCAAAGCGCCTATTTTGAAGTTTTCCCAAACATTTGGCACCATGGCGATTTTATGGAAATAACTAAAAATGGCGGCATCGTTATGCTGGGCCGCTCAGATGCAACGCTTAACCCACAGGGTGTTCGGATTGGGACTGCCGAAATTTACAGGGTTGTTGAGCAAATTCCAGAAATTGAAGACTCGGTGGTGGTGGGCAAAAAAGAAGACAGCGACGAGCTTGTTGTACTTTTTGTGAAACTAAAAGAAGGTGCCACGCTGGATGAAAGCCTTACGAAAAAAATTATCACCAGTATCCGCAACAGCTGCAGCCCGCGGCATGTGCCGGCCATCATCAAAAGTGTACCCGACATACCTTATACCATCAACGGAAAAAAGGTGGAAATAGCCATCAAAAAAATCATTCATGGGCTGGAAGTGAAAAACAAGGATGCTCTGGCCAACCCGGGCTGCCTTGATTTTTATGTTGGAATTCTTGATTAACAAAAAAAAATATTTTATGGAACCAAATCAAATGACTTCTAAAGCATATTTCAAAGCGCTTACCATTATGTATTTTGCATTAATAGCAGGATTAGTATTTTTTGGAATTGTTGCTTTATTTTTGGTTCAAAGCGGACAAATAAGTGATACTGGCGATGAATTAAGAAATATTTTTCTTTTTGTAGCACCTCTATTTTTAGTAGGAGGTGTTTTTGGTAGCACTATAATGTTCAAAAAAGGCTTGGTTGAAGCCAAAAACAAAACAGAATTACTTGAAAAGTTGAATTTTTACCGTTCGGCATTAATTGTCAGGTATGCCCTTTTGGAAGGCCCTGCCTTTTTCACGACTGTTGTTTACCTAATTACTGGCGACTTGTTATTTCTGGGAATGACAGCCCTCATCATCGTTATTTTCCTAATCATAAATCCTTCTCCCGAAAAAGCAATTAACGACCTGGAACTGAGCTACGAAGAAAAGCAGGTTTTAAACGATGAGGAAGGAATTTTGGGATAAATATGAAAATGAAAAAAATCAATATCCTCGAAAAATTCTCCTTATTCAATGATTACTGGAACCCCAGAATAGTTGGAGAATTAAACGGCCAACAAGTGAAACTGGCAAAGTTAAAAGGTGAATTCATCTGGCACAAACACGATAATGAAGATGAACTGTTTTATGTTTTGGAAGGTTCGCTGAAAATTGAATTTCGCGATAGCGTAATTGTTTTGGAACCAAATGAATTTATCATTGTACCCAAAGGTGTTGAGCACAAGCCTTTGGCTGAAGAGGAAGTTTCAGTAATGCTGTTTGAGCCGAAAACAACCGTCAATACTGGAAATTACAAAGGCGAATTGACGAGGGAAAAGCTGGAAGAAATCTAATTTCTTTTACTTCATTGCAGATGCTGATAAAGCCATATCAGCCGAAATGTGCCGGAAATTATACTTATTCTTTGTTTCATTTTCATAATGCTCCAACTCTTCTGCGATAAATTTTTGAAGCTTTTTATTTTCTTTTTCAATTTTTGCCTGAGGTGTAACAAAAGGTGGTTCATTCAAAATTACCTTTTTGGCTCTTTTGAAAAGCTCCGTGTCATTCTCGCTAATCGGCGTAAAACCAACATGGTTTTTCCAAAAACCCGTTACAACATCAACAATAACCAGGTACGTTCCGCCCGCTTTCAAATCGGCAGTTAAAAACTCCTTGTTTTCAGAAGAAGCCCAAAAGAGGTTTTCACCCGGCTCGCATTCGTATCGAATATAATCCTTGCCTTTCATATAGCCAATGTACCTGTCGTAATGAAAGAATTCAAACACGGTTGACCCATAACTTGTTACCTGCACAAAATAAATAACTGCTTTTCCACTGGAAGGTGGATAAAAGCCCTGTGCCGGGCAATAGAAAGGTGCTAAAATAAAGGAACTTAACAGAAATAAATACAATTGCTTTTTCATTATAAATTAAATTTAGTTAAATGTTTTAATAGCTTTTAAGATGATTCAAGATTAAGAAATTTTAACCAAAAAGACAAATTTTACCAAGCTTAATCTGCGTGTTTCAGTTTTTATAAACAGGCATTAATAATAACTGTATCTAAACTAATTTCATTGAGAAATGTTATATGCTATAAATATTCTATTATTTTTCAGAAAATTTAATTTAAAAATTTAAAACATGAAAAAAATCACCCCAATCACTTTCGCCTTAGCAGCAATTTTTCTGATTGCATCTTGTACACCTCAGCAGGAAAAAACAGAATCGGTACCTGAAGTAGTAGTAGTTGAGAAACAGCACATCACAATTAGCACAGCTGAAGAAGCATTAGCCGAATTGAAAGCTGGAAACCTGCGGTTTTTGGAAAACCAATTTATAAATACCGACTATGCGGTGCAGATAGAACAAACAAAAGATGACCAACACCCGCATTCAGCCATTCTTTCCTGTGTTGACTCCCGTGTTCCGCCCGAAATAATTTTTGACCAGGGAATTGGAAATATTTTTGTTGCCCGTGTTGCCGGAAATGTTGAGGACGAGTACCTTGTGGGAAGTATGGAATATGCAGTAAAAGTGAAAGGTACCAAGCTAATTGTAGTATTGGGACATAGCCATTGCGGAGCTGTAAAAGGTGCGGTTGATAATGTTGAATTAGGCAATTTGACTTCACTTCTGGACCAGATAAAGCCTGCCATCACAGGCAATCCGGATAATATGGAAGAAATGCTGGAAGAAACTTCGAAAAACAATGCACGAATGACGGTTGATGATATTCTCGTCAGAAGCCCCGTTATAAAACAGCTTGTTGATGAAAATAAAATTCAGGTGGTGAGTGCATTTTATGACATTTCCACTGGTAAAGTGATTTTCCTGGATTAATTTTAAACAGAAATTTTACTGAACCCTCACTATTGGCGGTGTTTCAATCACGTTGCTTTTGTTAAGCGCACGGTCATAAATATAGGCACTAAATTTAATTGTGTCGTGCTGCGAAAGCGGATTATAAATAAAAAGGGTATCCTGAAAAACGCCTTTGATATTTAAATTACCGGTCAGCGGCGTCAAGTCAGGAAAGCGCGCGTTAAAAGTAATAGTATCAAATTGCTGGTTCTCTGCATCCCACGACAAAAGCGGCACTTCGACAAACTCACCGTTGATTTGTTCGAAATAATTAATTATCAAATTGTAATAATAAGGGCTTCCGGGGTTAAAAGGGGGAAATGTATCGCGTGATTTTAAGCCCAGGTCGGCATTACCATCCGTATAGGAAAATATCAGCACACCGCGCTCGGTAATTCCTGTTGTTGTATTCATTTCAAGCAGAAAATTCTCATACTTAATGATTGGGTAATCAGGAAATTCCTCAATCTTTTGGCATGAAGGAAATTCCTGCAGGGCAATCAGGAATAGAATAAACAGTATTTTTGTTTTTTGTTTCATTAGGTAAAAGCAGGGTGCAAATGTACCATTTTTGACAGGAATTTAATACCAAAAACATGCCGCAATTGAAAGCGCTGGAAAACAAGATATTTTCAACTCAAAATAAAACTGAATTTGAGGCGCTGGCTTTGGAGGTTTTTCAACTGCAATTCCACTTTAATCCTGTTTACCAACAATTTTCAAAGCTTCTTGGTAAAAACCCTGAAAATGTTCAGAAAATTAAAGACATTCCTTTTCTTCCGGTTGAATTTTTTAAAAACCATGATATAATAACCGGGGAATTCGAGGCTGAAATTATCTTTTCGAGTAGCGGAACTACTGGTTTACAGACAAGCCGCCACCAAGTAAAAAAGCTTTCCATTTATGAAAATAGTTTTGAAAAAGGTTTTGAATATTTTTTTGGAAAACCTGAGAAATATGTCTTCCTGGCTTTGCTGCCCAACTATTTGGAGCGCGAAGGTTCGTCGCTAATTTTTATGGTAAAAAAACTTATTTCGCTATCGCGAAAAAAAGAAAGCGGGTTTTACCTGAACGAATATGAGGAATTATCCAGAAAGCTTGAAACCCTGAAAGCCGAAAAAAAACAGGTTATTTTGATTGGCGTAACTTATGCATTGCTTGAATTGGCTGAACTATTTCCACAGCATTTTCCTGAGTTGATGGTGATGGAAACCGGCGGCATGAAAGGAAAGCGGAAAGAAATTGTGCGCGATGAATTGCATTTATTATTAAAAAAATCATTTGGTACTGAAAAAGTTTATTCAGAATATGGGATGACGGAATTGCTTTCGCAAGCCTACTCGCTTGAAAACGGGCTTTTTGAAACCCCGCCCTGGATACAGGTTTTCATCCGCGACACCAACGACCCGCTTACTTTTCTTCCTTCAGGAAAAACAGGCGGCATCAATATTATTGACCTCGCCAACATATATTCCTGCTCATTCCTGGCTACGCAGGATTTGGGGAAAATTCATGAAAATGGAAAATTTGAAATCCTTGGGCGCTTTGATAACAGCGATATCCGCGGGTGTAATTTGCTTGTTGATTAAAAAATGCTTTGCTGTCCACCTATCACATCAATCTGTTGGATAATTTCCTCATTGTTGTTTGCAGGCGAATTTACTTTTGTCGAAACCGGGTAAGCATCCATCTTATCTGAATCAAACGGAATAAGTAATTTTTTTAAAGTATCCACATCGTTTTCATTCAGCCAGGCTGCCTCGTTTTCTGTCGCCAATATCACCGGCATGCGGTTGTGGAGTTTTTCCATTAAGGAATTCGGCGTAGTTGTAATGATTGAGAAAGAGTTGATGGGTTTGCCTTCAGCATCTTTCCAGGTTTCCCAAATTCCAGCCATGGCAAAGAGTTCAGTCGTTTTTAAAAATATCCTGAAAGGCGTTTTATCGCTTTTTCGCCATTCATAAAAACCATTTGCCGGCACCAGGCACCTTCTTTTGACCAATGCATTTTTGAAAGCCGGTTTTTCAGTTATCGTTTCCGCTCTTGTATTGATGAGTTTGTTTCCAATTCGCGGGTCTTTTGCCCAAAATGGAATCAATCCCCACTTGAACAAACTCAATTGCCCGGGTTCGGAATTGGTGATTACCGGCAAATTTTGTGAAGGCGCACTGTTGTAAGTTGGCTTGTACATTTCGTCGAAAACCTCCACATTAAAGCGCTCTGAGATTTGCTTCCCTTTAACCGATAATTGAAACCTTCCGCACATTTATTCGCCTTTTAATTTTTTCAAAGCCATCTTTACTACTTCGTCGTGGTCGAAAGCCAACTCGGGTAAATTATCTGTTTCAAACCACCTTGCATCAGCCGCATCATCTCCTGAAACCGGAGTAGCTTCATTCTTTATTATTCCCCAAAAAACGACCGAAACGGTCCTGCCGCGAGGGTCACGGTTTAATTCGCTGAATGCGTGCAATTGTTTTAAATCAATATTCTTCAATCCTGTTTCTTCTTCCAGCTCACGGCTCACAGCAGTTTCCAGGGTTTCATCCATATCTACAAAACCGCCGGGCAAAGCCCATTTTCCCAAGAATGGCTCATTTTTTCTTTGGATTAATAAAATGAATTTTTTTGAATCTATAATTTTAAAAACGACCGCATCAACAGTGAGGGAAAGCCTTGGATATGGATAGGTATAACTCATTAATTACAAAAATATTTACAAATATAA
>DATCTB010000064.1:0-2133 GCA_036568185.1 Bacteroidales bacterium
TGCCGGTCTCCCTGATTATGCTGGGTATTCATGTGGTTGTTCCATGCATTCCACATATTGTTTTGGCCACCCCACCAATGGTCGTGTTCGTCTTCCCAGCCACTATGCCAACCTTCAGGTTTGCTATTGCAAAAATTGTGGCTATCCAGATTGTGGCCGTACTCATTATAAAAATCCTGTCCGGTAAAGCACATCATTATACTGTCTTGGTTTTCATACAACATCATAAGCAAAGTTGTATCAAAACTACCTGCAATACAATGCATGCTAATCATCGAATCGTTCAATGCTGCCACATTGAGGGTAGCCGGAACGCTTAGATTTGTTTGCGAATTTTTCAATTCCCCTGAGTAGGTGCCATTTACCAAATTAGATAAACCTGTGTTATCAGGATTTGTTTCAGTTTTTTTACAAGAAACTGTAAAAACTGTTGCCACGATAAGTGACAAGAAAAAAACATTTTTAATTGCTTTCATGATAAATTTATTTAATTGTTTAAGAACTATTTAGAACACTATTTAATTTTTATTGGATTTATATTAAATTCTTTCATTCGATTTTATTGTTAATGCTCATGTTCAGTTTCTTCCTTATTCATATCAGCCAATAAATAGTAGGCTGCATTTAAAACTACTTGGGTATTTTCGGGTAATGCATCAATCAGTTTTATTTCAGTATAGCCATCATCTTTGAGACCAGGAATGACCTCAACCATCCTGAAAGCCATTTTTTCTTCAGATGCATCATCATCGTCCATATCTCCATGCTCGTGCCCCTCATGGTTTTCTTCTACAATATGTTCCTCGTCACTTTCATTAAGTTCGTCATGTCCATATTCTTTAAGAGCCTGTTTGTCCAATATAAAAATGTATGATTTCGTTCCCTCAGTAACAATTGCATCGTTGGGAAGTGTACGGGTATATTTTTCATCGGTATGCAAATGGCCTGTGATATACATACCAGGAATAAGGCAAGATACTTTTTCATCCATTTTTGCATGGATATGAACTGCCCTTGAATTGGCCTCAAACTCTTTGCCAATGGCAAATACTGTAGCAGTCAGTTCTTCTCCCGGGAGATTTGAAACTGTAAAATGAATCCGTTGGCCTTCTTTTACCAGGTGCACATCGTTTTCATACACCATAAAATCAGCATGGATAGCATTATTGTCCGAAATGGCAAAAAGCATGTCCTTTGAGTCAACATAAGTTCCCACCTTTATATTCACCTCGTTAACAAAGCCGTTGATAGGCGAATTTATAGTTATGGTATTGGAAATATAACCTTCCATAACATTTTCGGGTGAAAGGTTTAGTAATTGCAATCGTGACTTCAAGCCTGCATTTTTTGCTTTTGCTGTATTGTAACCTGATTTAGCCTGCTGATAGTCCCTGCCTGCACCCACATTGTTTTCAAAGAGTTCTTTCTGGCGTTCATACTCCTGCTCCAAAAACTCCAGGCTGTTTGCCGTTTCAGCAAATTCTTCCTGTAACACAATGTAATCGGGATGTTCGAGGACTGCCAATTGTTGACCTTTGCTTACTTTATCACCGTGAAACACCTTAATTTCTTTTACATTTCCACCAATAATCGCTGTAACCTCGGCACTATTTGCCGGAGGGACTTCCAGTTGCCCGTTTAACTTTACTACCGTGGTTAAGTTCCGCATTTGGAAAGTTCCTAATTTTAAGTTCAGTGCTTCCCGTTGGTTCTCATTTAAAACAACGACACCTTCGGGGCCACGCTCTTCGTGCTCTTCGCTTTCGTTGGCTGTTTTATTTTTAGTATTGCACGACATTAATGTGGCGATTGCAATAAACGCTATAACTATCTTTGTTTTCATCATTATTCTGTTTTGCTGATTATTTACCTGTTATAAATTTTAGCTGGGCAGATAATTCAAAATATTCCGCCTGTTGCATTAAAAAATCTTGTTTTGTACGGATTGCCGCTTCAGTATTTTGAATAAATTGAACATAGTCGATACTGCCCAGGCGGTACGCCAGATTGGAAGCCTGAATTTGTTCATCTGCCAAAGGCAATGCTTCATTATTATAATAGTCTATTACCTGCCGCAAAGTAAGGTAGCGGCTAATTTGCTGATTGTACCCGGCTATTATTTCGAGTTCTTTT
>DATCTB010000065.1:0-5795 GCA_036568185.1 Bacteroidales bacterium
ATTAAAATGATTAATAAAGTTTAACGTGCAAAAATAAGAACTATTGATAGAAAATTTTTGATTAAAAGTGAATTCACTGTTTATTTATAAACAATTCGATTTAGTTTTCAAAAATTAAGGCAGTGATTCATTTCGATTTATAATAAAACCTATCACACTTCGTTTAATTCACTGTAAACATTTCTATTTTTGCACAAAAAAAATTCAACAACCATTAAATTATCATTATGAAATCAATCATTTATAAATTAAGTGCTGTACTCGTTTTCCTTACTTTTTCATTATTCTCAATTTCACAGGAAGCAAACAAATCTGGTGGCTACGGTTTTTTTGCTCCGGGAATCATGATCGGTAGCCTATCAAACCTCGAAACTAATTTACAAACAGATGGTTTGCTGGCTAGTAGCGAAAATCTTCCTTCAATTAGCACCAACATTGGAGGCGGTGGTTATGGCCTGATGGATAAAAGATTGATAGTTGGAGGATATGGTTTTGGAAATTTTTTCAGCAAAACCACCTCCTCAGTTGCCACCATTAAATTAGCTGGTGGCGGATTAATAGCACAAGTAGGCTTTGCAGCTTACAACAAAAAAAATATGCTTATTTTTCCCACAGTTGGTTTTGGATTCATGGGTACTACTATGACCATTGATAATACCAGTTCCAAAGACCAGCATTTTGGTGACAACCTCATTCCCGCCGGATCAATTATCGAAGCGAGTGAAGGGAATGCCATGCTAGATATTGCAGTTAATTTTAATAAATTACTATCCAAAACAGGTAATAGCGGGTTTTGCGTGGGTGCCTCTGTTGGATACATGCTAAGCCTTAGCGATACCGACTGGCAAAATGTGCAAACAAAGCAGGCAATAACCGGCGTTGATGATACTGGATATAATGGTTTTTACGTAAAGGTAATTATTGGCGGCGGTGGTTTTAAACTCAACTAGTTTCTCAATAAGTCCTGGAATCAATTTATTTTTTCGCAAAACAAAAGGCTACCCTTTCGAGATAGCCCTGTGTTAAAAAAAAACCTAAAAAACCTAATCGGTACTAGCCAAAATAAAAATACTTTAATAATATTTTCTATTAATTAAAGTAATCTTTTACTTTGTTTTTAAATTAGTTCAATGATTATACCAAAAATGTTAGTGGGCTCTTAATCAATAGGTAAGCTCGTTTTCGACTTTATAATAAGTAGAAAGAAGTTCCGTTTTTGGATAAATATTTATAAAATCGGAATTAATTTTGGAAGTTAAGTGAAGCTAAAAAAGTTCTGATAATCAATTAATTTCCTGCAAGAGTTGCATTCCCTTTTTCACTGATTTCACTTTATGAAAAGTCAGCGTTAATTTTTCATTTTTTTCCTTCATTTCTACCGAGGAAGGATTGTCTTTGATAAATTGCAGTACTTTCCCAAATGTAGCAGACTGAAAAAAGGCTGAATCCTGTCCTCCAACGAAATAACCGACCATTCTACCAAATTTCAGTACCAGCTTTTCAAAACCAGCGTTTCGTCCCATTCTTCTGAGTCGAATTGCATCAATTAAATTCTTTGTTTCAACAGGCAGTGGGCCAAATCTGTCTTGAAGATTTTGGCTAAAAGTCTGCAATCCATCGTCTTCACTTATATTATCAAGTTCTTTATACAGACTTAATCTTTCCGTAATGCTGTTAACATAGTAATCAGGAATAAGTAATTCCAGGTCGGTTTCAATTACGCACTCCCGGGGCATGTTCATCTCTTCCTTATCTCCGGCAAATAGTTCAACAAATTCGCTTTCTTTCAGTTCGTTAAGTGCTTCATCCAGAATTTTCTGGTACATATCGAAACCAATTTCTGAAATAAAACCACTTTGCTCGGCACCCAAAATATTTCCAGCACCGCGAATGTCAAGGTCACGCATGGCGATGCTGAAACCACTTCCCAAATCAGAGTATTCTTCAATGGCTTTCAAGCGTTTACGAGCTTCACTGGTTAAACTGCTAATAGGTGGTGAAAGCAGGTAACAAAATGCTTTTTTATTGGAACGGCCAACTCTGCCTCGAAGCTGATGCAAATCGCTCAACCCGTAGTTTTGAGCATCGTTAATGATAATCGTATTCGCATTTGGAATATCCAGTCCTGACTCGATAATCGTTGTTGCAAGTAAAACATCATAATCGCCGTTAATAAAATCAACCATCACTTTTTCTAGTGCTGCTCCATCCATCTGGCCGTGGGCAATGGCAATTCTCACGCCCGGTACGAAGCGATGAATCATATCATACACATCCATAATATTTTGAATGCGGTTATGCACAAAAAACACCTGCCCTCCCCTTGAAACTTCATAGGTTATTGCATTGCTGATTACTTCCTCGCCAAAAGAACGGAGCTGGGTTTGCACCGGGTAACGGTTTGGTGGAGCAGTATTGATAACAGAAAGGTCGCGGGCACCCATTAATGAAAATTGCAATGTGCGCGGTATGGGTGTCGCCGTTAAAGTCAGAGTATCCACATTTGCGCTAATCTGGCGAAGTTTTTCCTTAGCTGCCACTCCAAATTTTTGTTCTTCATCAATTATAAACAGGCCAAGGTTTTTGAATTTAATGTCTTTACTCAGTAGACGGTGCGTACCAATAATAATGTCGAGCTTCCCTTCTTTCAGTTTTTCAAGCGATTCTTTTTGTTGTTTAGCACTTTTGAACCTGTTGATATAATCAACAGTTACCGGGAAATCCTTTAACCGTTCACCAAATGTTTTGCTATGTTGCAATGCTAAAATCGTTGTAGGAACAAGCAAAGCCACCTGTTTGCTGTCGGCAACGGCTTTAAAAGCCGCACGAATAGCAATTTCCGTTTTTCCAAAACCGACATCGCCACAAACCAACCTGTCCATCGGAAAAGAGGCTTCCATATCCTTTTTCACATCAGCGGTGGTTTTCACCTGGTCGGGCGTATCTTCATAAATAAAGGAAGCTTCCAATTCATTTTGCAAATAAGAATCTGGGCTAAACTGAAAACCCGAAGAGCCTTTTCGCTTTGCGTATAATTTAATCAGGTCGCGGGCAATGTCCTTTACCTTACTCTTAGTCTTGTTTTTAAGTTTGTTCCACGAATTCGAGCCCAGGCGGTTCATCACAGGCGGAGTGCCTTCTTTGCCTACATATTTCGAAATCCGATGTAAGGAATGAATGCTAACGTAAAGTATGTCGTTGTTTTTGTATATCAGGCGGATAGCTTCCTGTTTTTTCCCATTGTTGTCAATAATTTGCAAACCGTCGAACAAGCCAACGCCATGGTCGATGTGGGTAACGTAATCTCCGGGAGTCAAATCATATAATTCCTTCAAAGAAATAGATTCTTTTCTTCCAAAGCCTTCGCGCAGGTTAAATTTGTGGTAACGGTTGAAAATCTGGTGATCAGTATAACACAACAATTTAACAGTATTGTCAATAAAACCTTCACTCAAGCTGATTGTCAGCGGGACAAACTGCACCTTTTCCTGTTCAGGTTTTGAGGCTTGAATATCTTCAAAAATGGAATAGAGCCGTTCTGATTGTTTTGGATTATCAGACAAAATCAGGTTGTGATAACCTGCCGAAGTTTTTTCCAGAAGGTCTTTTAGCAGCAAATCAAAATTTTTATTGAAAGCCGGTTGAGGTTTCTGATCGAACTTGATAGTACTGGCTTCATTTCTTACTGAACGATTCCCGAATTCTACTGTTTGAAAATCCAGGAGTTGCCGTAAAAACAATTTTCCATCAAGCAATAATTCTTCAGGACTGGCATGTTGGTGCCCTATTTCAAATTTTCCAAAAACCTGCGTTGCGCGCTCAAATTCATTCTCAACACAATCCCTGGTAAAATTTATATCCTGTACCCAAACAACAGTCTTTTGAGGAATATATTCCAGAAAACTAATCCTTTTTTCATTAATATTCCGGCTTTGAACATTGCTCAGCAGGCTTATCCGATTCATGGCTTGCAGCGAAAGCTGGGTAACAGGGTCGAAAGTACGGATTGATTCCACTTCATCACCAAAAAACTCCACACGATAAGGATGTTCATTTGAAAAAGAAAACACATCCACTATGCCGCCCCGAATGGCAAACTGTCCTGGTTCGGCAACAAATTCAACACTTTCAAAATCGAAATCCACCAGTAAATCACTCAAAAAATCGAGTGAAACCTTCTCGTTTACATGTAATTTGACAATATTACTTGAAATATATTTTTTGGTTACAACCTTTTCAGCAATCGCTTCCGGGTATGAAACGGCAATAGTTTTGCGGTCAGCGGTAATAAAGCGGTTAAGTACTTCGGTGCGTGAAAGCTGGTAGGCACGGTCAGTATTTTCAGGCTCGTAAGGTTTTTTGTAGGAAGTTGGAAAAAAAAGCACTTTTTTCTTATCCTGATCCATTTCGGTTTCACCAAAAATGCTTTCCAAATCATTATAAAAATAAGCCGCCATTTCCTTATCAGGAAGTATAACAAGGTGCTGTTGTTTTCCGGTTGTTTCAAAAATTGCTGCCAGCGTTAATGCAGCAGATGAGCCGATTAGCCCGGAAATATGAACGGGTTTTTCATTATTTGCCAATAACGAATTCAGCTCAGAAACTTTGGAATGCCTGCTGAAAAAAGAAAGTAAGTTGGATTGAGGTGCCATAAAGAAGCTAATGCTTTCTTTGATTTTTTTGCAAAAATACCTTTTTCCCGGTAGGAAATTTTCAAATTTTTCTTTCTACTTTTCAAATATCCTGCTGCATGTGTAGCAGTTTATTATTTTTGCACAACTAAAATCGAAAACAAAAAACCAGATGACTACTAAAGAAATCCAAATTTTGGAGAAAAGTGAATTAGAATCTAACCTGAAGTATTTAAAACTTTTATCAGAAAAATTTCCCAACATTCAAAGCGCCAGCACTGAAATTATTAATCTGGAAGCAATACTGAACCTGCCAAAAGGCACGGAACATTTCCTGTCAGATATACATGGAGAATACGAGACTTTCAGCCATGTTTTGGCGAATGCTTCGGGTGTGGTAATGCGTAAGATTGAAGATGTTTTTGGTAAATCTTTGCGTCAAAAAGATAAAAGGTTATTAGCCACCCTTATATATTATCCGAAGGAAAAACTGGATTTAATATTAAAAATAGAAGAGGATCCGAAAGAATTTTTTGGAATTACCCTGCAACGCCTGAGCCAGGTAGCGCGCTCTGCTGCTGCAAAATATACGCGTTCAAAAGTGAGAAAAGCCATGCCACCCAAGTTTGCCTATATCATGGATGAGTTGTTGAACGAAGGAGGCGAAGGCAAGGAAGAATATTTTGAAGCAATTATCAATACCATCATCAGCATTGACCGGGCTGAATCGTTTATTATTGCCATGTGTAAATTCATCCAGCGTTTGCTGATTGACAGACTGCACATTATAGGTGATATTTACGATCGCGGGCCAAGTGCTGAAAGAGTGATGGACAGGCTGGTTGACTACCACTCGGTTGACATACAATGGGGCAACCACGACATAGTATGGATGGGTGCTGCATCGGGCAGCCAGGCTCTGATAGCAAATGTAATCAGGGTTTCGTTGCGTTATGAAAACCTTGACACGCTTGAAGATGCCTACGGAATAAATATGATGCCGCTGGCTACTTTTGCTATGAAAACTTATGCAAACGACCCTTGCACTGTTTTTGAAACGAAAGCGGACAAACCTGGCAAGGACAATGAACTTTTCAAAAAAATGCATAAGGCCATTGCTATGATTCAGTTCAAGCTGGAATCGCAAATTGTGTTAAGAAACCC
>DATCTB010000066.1:0-10402 GCA_036568185.1 Bacteroidales bacterium
AATTTTAAAGAATTCGCCTGCAAGAGTTGTGCTGAACCAAACACATGATTTGTTGCACTTTGCCGAAGCTGCATTGGTTACATCCGGCACCGCAACGCTCGAAACGGCGTTGATTGAGGTTCCTGAAGTTGTGTGTTATAAGGGAAACCTGCTGTCGTATGAAATTGCAAAACGAGTTATTGATGTAAAATATATTTCCCTGGTCAACTTGATAATGGATAGATTGGTTGTGAAGGAATTGATTCAGAATGATTTGAATGAAAAGAATTTGACCCGGGAATTAAATCTTCTTCTCACCGATGATACAACTAAAAAACGGCTTAAATCGGATTATGCTGAATTAAAAAATAAACTCGGAATATCAGGTGCTTCAAGCCGTGCAGCCAAAATCATCACTGATTTTCTTTCTATATAAAATCGTTTTTCTTGTTTCTATTCCTTTTTTTTTCAACTTTGAGGTTCAATTCAAACATAAATTATGTTTTGGTCGGGGAAACCTTTTGTGCGAATTTTCTTTTTGTTTCTGTCTGGCGTATTGCTGGTTGTTAATATGCCAATTTTACAGCAGGCAAGTGCTGCGTTACTTCTTTCAATTACCTTTTCTTTTTTACTGATAAGTTTATATTTTACGGTTTATGTTACGAAGCATAGATATAGTTTCTTGAATGGTCTGTCTTCAGGATTTTTGGTTATTTCTATTGCCATAACGCTTACTTCTCTTCATTATTCACTTCTTGAGGAGCCTGTCAGCCCTGACAAGTCGTTTTACCTGGCTCAAATTATTAAAGAACCTTCTGAATCGGAAAAAACCGTCAAATTACTCATGCGGCTTGAATCGTTTCAGGATTTTGATGGTGTGAAGAAAACTGATGCCCGGGTGATGGTTTTCATTGAAAAAGACAGTTTAAGCCAGATGCTTTCGTATGGCGATGAGGTTATGTTCTCAACGGTTTTCAAGGTGCCTTCCAAACCTATGAATCCGCAGGAATTTGATTATGCGCAGTTTCTGGAATTGAATGTTATCAGGTACGTTGCATTTGTTCCGTCCGGCCAATGGTCGTTGGTGAAAGAGAGAAAAGGCTTTTCTATTTTTGCCTTTGCAGCCAAAGTAAGGCATATTCTACTTGATGAGCTGCAAAGAAATGGCTTGTCAGGCGATGAGTTTGCTGTTGCTGCAGCTATCCTGCTGGGGTACGACAACCTGATGGATCAGGATTTGGAACAACATTACCGTACAGCCGGAGCTATGCATATTCTTGTGGTTTCCGGGCTACATGTTGGTATTATTTATTTGGTTCTTAATTTCTTACTTGGTTTTTTAAGAAGAAATCAAAAACAAAAAATAATCAGGATGGTGATTTTGCTGCTTATTGTTTGGTTTTATGCTATTCTTACAGGGCTTGCCCCCAGTGTCCAACGTTCAGCAGTTATGATTTCTATGTTCATCTTCGCCGATGCAACAAACCGGTTTAAAAACAATTACAACACGCTTGCTGCCAGTGCAGTATTGTTGATGTTGTTCAATCCGCTCATTATTTATAGCGTTGGTTTTCAATTAAGTTATGCGGCAGTATTTGGAATTTTGTTTTTTTACAGACCCATTTTCCGTTTGGTAAGCATTAAAAATAAATTTCTGAGAATTATCTGGGAGATTTTGGTTGTTTCATTTTCAGCTCAGTTGGGAACATTTCCAATTGCGGCACATTATTTTCATTTCTTTCCAACATATTTTTTATTGACCAACATCATAGTATTCCCGCTATCATTTTTAATTCTTTCATCAGGCTTACTTTTTGTCAGCGTTTTTTGGATTCCTTTTGTTTCACAAATAGTCGGTTTTGTACTTTATTATTTGGTATTCGTTTTGAACTTCCTTATTGCGCAAGTAAAGTATTTCCCGTTTTCAGGACTTTCGGGTTTGTACTTTCCATGGTTGAAAGTTGCGTTTGTTTATATGGTAATATTTTCACTTTTTTATTGGTTGGTACTAAGAAATAGAAGATTTATTTTGTCATTTTTTGCTGCTTTCTTTCTCCTGATTTCTTTTGGGGCTTTTCAGAAATATCAGAATATGAATCAAAAAAGTTTATTGGTTTATCATATCAATAAGCATACTGCTATTGATTTTATTAAAGGTGAAGAGCATGTTTTTCTGGCCGATTCTGCATTAGTTGCTGATACGGGAATGATTGAATTTCATTTGGTGAATTTTCAGGTTGCTAAAAATTTAGATAGCGAAACAGGTTTTCTGAGTACAGAAATACAAAAACCCGAACTTGGTTTGCAAGTAGTACAAAATATTGCTGATTTCAATGGCTATCGTATTTTGATATTGGATAAAAATAGTGAATTTATACCTGGTGATTTTGACAAACCTAAACTGGATGCCGTGCTCATTACCGGAAAGAAGAAAGTGAATTTGGAAGATCTTCAACTATGTTTCAATTTTGAAAGGATAATTATGGACGCTTCAGTGCCTTCCTGGAAGCGGAAGCAAATAAAGGCTGAGAGTGAGCGACTGGGTTTGCAGGTTTATGACACAAATGATAATGGAGCCTTTATAATTGACTTATAATTTTTACCCACAAAAAAAATTAAGAAATAGTTGAAATATTAAAAAAAGGTTTATTTTTGCAGCCCATTAAGGAGTTCATACAAATACGGTCCGGTAGTTCAGTTTGGTTAGAATACGTGCCTGTCACGCACGGGGTCGCGGGTTCGAGTCCCGTCCGGACCGCAAAAACCAGTCAATTCATGACTGGTTTTTTTGTTTAACAAGCCCATATTATTATTTGTATCCGGCTTATTCAGAGTACAAATTAGGCTTCTTCAAATAAATTTCTAAAGCATTTAGTTGACAAACGATTTTTAAAGTATTAACTTTGGAATTGTCAATATTTACATAATAATTAATTTAGAAAGGAGATTCAGATGGCTGTTTACAAAGTTGAAAATTACGTATTACGTTACGATTTGGATCAGGAACGTCCCTGGTTTATTTTTCATTACAAGTTGAATGGAGCCTGGCGAAATGTTAACTGGTTTCCTCCGGCAGGAAATGCTGTATACTTGTCTGATATGCTTCGAAATGAGAAACCGATTTATTATGTGGAAAGTTCAAGCGGTAAAAAGTGGCTTACAACTTCTTCCGAGGAAATTGGTGAAGAAGAAACCTAAAAGAACCAATTGCGCTTAAGTTTCAGATAATTTATCCATTCAGTCGTTTATTTTTTTCATGAACCAATTTAGATTTGGTTTATTGGTAAGGTAGGTTTTGTCCGTAAGTTACATCACATTCATTGTTGAAGGTTAGAGTTTATTTCATAATTCGAGTACTTTAACTGGCTTTCAAGAATGTATTCTTCATTTTTCCTTCAGTTTTTTATCCCTATCTTTGTAAGAATCTCAATCCTTATTTATGAAGAAAATCAGTCTGTTAATTTTGGTGGCCTTTCTTGCGGCCAGCACGAATTTATTTTGCCAAAATGTTGATGACAAAGAAGTTAAGATAAAAATTTCTGAATATAAAAAAGACCCTAAAGGACCTTACCAGCAAATCATGTGGTTTTGCCCGGATGGTTCAAAAGTTCCACCAAAGCAAAGGTGTCCTGAAAAAGGTGGTGTTCAGCGTGCAACTTACAAAGCCTGGGTTGATTCGTTGGCTTCGAAACGGCACATATTTTTAGGCCAGATATTAGCCGCGACTAAATATGAGAATTTCCTGGATGAGAATAATAATTACTCAAGGCTAAAGCAATATCAGCTTGAGAAATACTTAGAGGATATTGACAATGGATGGATTTTGAGGAGAGCGAAATACTACCGCGGTGCTTTTCAGGATGAGGATGAAAATGAATGGGGTGCTAAATTTCTAAGTTGGTCGCTGACTAATAACAACTTGGATGTAAACAGGTTTTTTTTATTGAAACAAACTTTTAGGTATGTACCACACAAAGCTGAGAACTCCAATATTCAGAAAGTCAGGGCAATTTCGATGACAATTTCTGATACAGTGCCTGAATTTATGGATTTGCGCATTAAAATTCATGGCAAGCCAGATGCTTCTGATTTAAAACAGGTTAAAGACTTTAAAAATAAAAATGGATCAAAGTACTCGCCTGCTGTCAATGCCAGCCTCGATGAACTAATTGCAGAATTGGAAATTTTATACAAACCAGTTGACTGGCAATCTTTAAATAGTTTTTTAAAACCACTTGGCGAGACTTCAGAATACGCGAAAATGCTTCAAACTTCGCTTGACCAGATTGCCAAAGCGAACACGGTTTCTCAAAAAATCAGTATAGCCTCATCTTTGTTATTATCAGTAAGAAAGGCAATTCCCGGAGCACCTGTAAAAACTAAAATATCACTTCTCGATCTTTCAAACAGAATAGAAGATCTTATATTTATTGATTTACCCAATTGGCAAACTACTACCCTTGCCGGAGTTCTTGAAAAAAACTATTCACTTTCGATGGCAGCTGCCGGCGCCGGCTATATTGAACTTTGGGAATGGAACAAAATCTCTCATGAGCTGAGACCGCCTGCCGCTACAGATATTTCTGTAGAGCAACTCAATAATTACATGATTAGCGGTCGCAAGGTGGTCGAATGGAGTGCAGCTATGATTCGCGCCAACTATGGTGAAGAAATTAAAATTTTCGAAGGTTTCGAGCCGATGACAACTGGCTTCACCGATAACATGATTCGGTCTTCAATTTTGCTGCAACTTGGGCAAAGCGTGAGCAACCTGGGAAATTTTATCAATACAAAATTAGCGCTGTCTAACAAAGTTTTCTCAATTCCCGGGCAAAGCAATATCCGAGGTATCAATCCCGGCTTTGCAAAGGGTGAACTGGTAGTTGCTGATTCTCCTGATGGAATTCATGTTTCGTCAGATAAAATCTATATTTTCCAGCAACCTCCGGCAGATTTGAAACCTGTTGCCGGGATAGCAACTGTTTCGGAAGGTAACCTGGTGTCGCATGTTCAGTTGCTGGCGCGAAATTTAGGAATTCCAAACTCGGTAGTTTCACCTGAAAATTTTGAGGCGTTGAAAGCTTATTCCGGTAATCAGGTATTTTATGCAGTTTCGAATAAAGGAACTGTAGTAATGAAACTGGCCGATAACATGACTGCTGAGGAAAAAGCCTTGTTTGCGGTAAAAAATCGGTCGGAAGAGAAAATACGTGTTCCCGTTGATAAAATTGATCTAAAACAACTGAAGGTGTTGAATTTAAGGCAGGTGAATGCAAGCAGTTCGGGAAAATTGTGTGGGCCAAAGGCAGCCAATCTCGGGCAGTTGAAACTCATGTTTCCTGAAAATGTTGTTGAAGGTTTGGTTATTCCTTTTGGAATTTTCAGGCAGCACATGGATCAGAAAATGCCAGGAAGTGAAATGAGTTATTGGGGATTTTTAAATGCAGCTTTCCAGGAAGCCAGCCAGATGGAAAGTGTCGGGAAATCGAGAGATGAGATTGATAAATTTTTGTTAGGCAAACTGGAAACTCTTCGAAATGCAATTAAAAAAATGCCATTGATGCCTTCGTTTGTCAGCGATTTTAAAAGCCAGTTTTTAACAGTATTTGGGAAGCCAATGGGCAGCTTGCCGGTTTTTTTGCGAAGCGACACCAACATGGAGGATTTGAAAGATTTCACCGGTGCAGGTTTGAACCTTACGATTTTTAATGTTGTTTCTGAAGAAAAAATTCTGCAGGGAATTAAGGATGTTTGGGCTTCGCCTTATTCGGAAAGGAGTTTCCAGTGGAGGCAAAAATTGTTGTTAAACCCCGAAAGTGTGTATCCTTCCATTTTGGTCATTCCTAGCGTAAATGTTGATTACTCCGGGGTGTTGATTACAAAAGGCGTGAGTATGGGCACAGATTCCGACCTTACCGTTGCATTCAGTCGCGGTGCTGGCGGTGCTGTTGATGGACAGGCTGCCGAAACTTATATTTTACAGGCTAATGGTAAAAACATTTTGCTTGCACCTTCACGCGAGCCAACATACAATACGCTTCCTTTAACAGGCGGCGCTTTAAAACAGCAAGCTTCTTTTGACAAGCCAATTCTTAAAACTGAAAACTTGATCGAAATAAAGAGTTTTTCAAAAAAGTTAAGCCAAAAAATGGCTGAAACCAAAAGTATGCAAGGACCGTACGATGTGGAACTTGGTTTTCAAAATGACAAGCTCTGGCTCTTCCAGGTTCGCCCGTTCGTGGAAAACAAAAATGCCGCCGGTTCACTTTATCTTGAATCCATTACACCAAAAGTTGATGAAACAAAGCGAATTCAACTTTCTGAAAAATTGTAAAATATGAAACCTGTTTTTAATTCTAAAATAAAATTGAAGATGATTTCGAATAATTCTTTCAGCTTACTGAATCAATTCAAAAAAAGAATTGTAATCATCGTATTATCAATTTTTTTCTCTTTTGATGCCGGAGTTCAGGCATATCCGATCGATGGGTATACGCTCACCGGAATCAGGAGGTTGCTCAGGCTTGAAATGATTTTGAACGGCCAAATTAAAGACACACCACCGATTCCCGGGGCAAGAAAATCAATTGCAGAAATCAAATTGCAATTGGTAAACCCGAAAGGGGACAGCCTGGCTGTTTTGCCGAAGAGTGATCCTGGCTTGCAAAAGTCATTGAATGCTTTGTTTCCGAATCTTGACGAAAGTTACTCCATAACCTTACTTGATATTACTCCGGGAAAAAAAATCAGGTATGCAAGCCGAAAGGAAGATAAGGGGTTTCAGCCCGGAAGTGTTGGAAAATTGGCTGTTGTTGCAGGCTTGTTTACAGAGCTTCAGCGAATTTATCCAGATTCTTTTGAAGACAGGCAGAAGTTATTGAAAAACAAATCGGTAAGGGCAGGAAAATGGGCGATGACCGATTCGCATACTGTTCCGTTTTTTAATCCTGAAACCGGCGAATTTAAGAAACGGACAGTTCAGGAAGATGATGTTTTTACTTTGTATGAATGGGCTGACAACATGCTTTCGGTAAGTAATAATGGTGCCGCCAGTGTTGTTTGGCGCGAAGCCATCCTGATGCGGAAATTTGGGAAAGCATATCCTACACTTACCGAAGCCCAGGCAAACGAGTATTTCAGGACTACGCCAAAAGACACGCTAAGCAAAATTGCAAACCAGGTCGTAAACCAGCCATTGCAGGCAATTGGCATTTCGGAGGATGACTGGCGCTTAGGTAGTATGTTCACCAGGGGTGCTAAATCCTACATTCCGGGACAGGGTGGGAGTATTGGTACACCCGAGGCAATGATGATTTATCTTGTTGCAATGGAAAGGGGAAAAATTGTTGACCCAAAATCCAGCCTCGAAATCAAACGCTTGTTATACATGACCGACCGCAGGATCAGGTATGCATCTAGCCCAAAATTGACCGATGCTGCTGTGTATTTCAAATCAGGAAGCCTTTATAAATGCAAGCCCGAAGAAGGGTTTGAATGTAAAAAATATATGGGTAATGTGGAAAATTATATGAATTCGATTGCAATCATCGAACAACCTGATGGAACGGTTTACATGGTCGCGCTTATGTCGAATGTATTAAAGAAAAACTCAAATCTCGACCACTTGGCGCTGGCTTCTCAAATTGATGGAATTGTCCGGAAAAAGTAGGTTTTTATTAATTTTTTGTAAGTGCAGCTAAAGCATTTTTTGCAAAAGTTTGAACTTTCAGATTGGAATTTTCTACATATTTATTTACCAAAGAAATATATTGCTCGCCTTTTAAAAGTGATATCAGGTATAAAACAGCCAGCTTGATTTTTATATCATTTCCATCAAGAAGCATTGTATAACATTCAATTTCATCAGGGATATGAATGTTGAGGTTTTGAAGGGCTTCTTTTGAAATGGTTTCCAAAACAGTAGTTTCGAAAATAGGAATTAAAACTCTCTTCAGCCGAGTATCGAGCAGGTTGTCCAAAAATTCAATACTACTGAGACGGATATCGATTTTACTGCTTTGAAAACTTTTGTATGCCGAAGAAATTTCATCAATCGGGAATTTAAGCCCTAATAACCTGAAAACGCGGTCCAGCCCACCGTCCAGCCTTCTTTCCAGCAAAACAATCAAGCTTGCCCTGGCTTCTGATATTTTGGTATTCCCTGAAATATTACTTTCTTTTTCCAGCTTGGTTTGGAGGTAAAGAACTGATAAAGTGTCCTGTAGCAAGCGTGCTTCGTCAAGAATGCGCCGGATAACAATTTTTTTATCAAAATAAAGAAATGGAAACTTTGCTTTTATATTATTGAGTGAAGTCAGCGCTTCCTGCCTTACCTGGAAATCTTCTGAGTTCAATAATCCAAAAAGGAATTTTACTGTAAGCTGAGAATCAATATTTTCAATAATTGACGGGATTTTCCGCTGCGTATCCTTTTTTGTTTCATCTTCAAAAATAGTTTGAAGAATACTCAACACTTCAACACCGTATTGTGCGAAGGCAAAAGCTGTGTTAGCCGCATACTTTGGGTTTGGAATAAATTCAATAAGCTTTTCAATAAATTCAGGCGCCTTCGAAAGCCCCGCTGCTTTAATTGCCTGGTTAACAACGTCGGGGTCGGAGTGATTTAGCCCATTTTCGATGAAAGTAAAAAAGCTGATTAAATGACCTTTCCCTATCGCTTCAAGAATGATTTTCGTTTTAAATTTACTAACTTCTTCTTGCTTTTCAGCTTGCAAATCTTCAATTCTTTTCGCAATTACCTGCCTCAACTCGTATTGTTTTTTCAGTTCCGGATTGTTCCGAAATTCACCTGCAAGGCTAAGTAAAGCGGCTCCACTTACTTTATAATCTGCATCGTTGAGAAACTCCTGCATCAGTTCAAGCCTGTTCTGCGGGTTGTGTTCCAGCAAGTATTCAAAAGCAGCGATTTTAACCTCTTGCTCAGGGTCAACAATTTTTTTATAAACCGCAACGGTTATGTTCTTATTTTTATAGAAATATAAATTTCGAAGTGCTTCAGCACGGATATTTCCATTTGGATGTTCAAGCAATTGAAAAATTGAATCAAATAGTTTCTCATTTGGGTTCTCCCTTACTTTTTGAAGTATCCACAGAATCTGCTTTTCATTTCCAATTTCAATTACTTTTTTCAAACCACCAATTACAGATTCATTTGAAAAATTAATAGCTTTCACTTCCTTTCCGGTGCTTGTTTGTTTTAATTTAAGCTGAAAAGATTTGATATATTCTTTCCGCACTTTCAGCGCAAAATAGAACCAAACGCCAAGCATTACCAATATCATCAGGCTTATAAACGGAACCGAAATCTGAAATGCATTTACCAAAAGAATTAATATTAATCCGCCTATCCCTGTAGCCACACTGTCGACAAAAACATCGATAAAAGTTTTCGCTTTGTTTTTTATGCTCAACGGAATAGGCAATGCAAGAAGTTCGGCAGCAGATTTATTGATTGATTGTTTGAGGCTGCCATCTGCCAGTTTTATAATTACAACTGCGAAAAGTGAGGGCGCAAACAGCACCAGAGTTGCACCGATAAAAATTCCTGCCGGCAGAAAAAAAAGCGAGGTTCCAACGCCAAAAACGCCAACAACCCTTCGGGTAATAAACAATTGAATAACAAGTGAAATCAAATTGATATTCGAAAACCAAAAGCCGAAAAATGCTGTTAATTCATCAGGGTCGGAAATTTTTTCAGAAGCGATAGCATTGAATTGGTAATCAACAAGTTTGGCTACAATCACACTTACCCCTACAATGCCGGCAAGATAAGTTAAGTGTTTCGATTTTCTAATTAATTGAAACGGGCTTTCGCCAACACCCTCCATTTCTTGCAGGTTTTTCTGCGGATTATTCTTCCCGCTAATGTTTTCACGCCAAACGGTACGGGTAATCGGAATACAAAACCACAACAAAGCAGCACTCACAAAAAGCAATTTTTCGGCGCCCAATGTTGGCGCAAGAAGTGAAGTAAGATAACCTCCAAAAATTCCTCCGGCAATTGCACCGGCACCAATAAAGCCAAAAAATCGTTTCGCTTCACGCGAATTAAAAACCATGTTGGCCAATATCCAGAATTGTGAGGCGGACAGCACTGCAAACAAGGCTACCCAAATATAAAACAGGTAAATAACCCAACTCACCAGGATATTTAACAAAAGCAATATTCCGAAAACGATGAGTGTAATGACCGATATCCCCAGGGTTTTGCCAATTAGAGAGTGCAGTGGAATTTTAATCAGTTTCCTGGAATAAAAAATGGATAAAACTGTAGCAAACAGGGCAACGATGACAAATGCCAACGGCAAGCTTTCAACTCCGAATTGAGAAATAAAAAGACCGTTGACTGTAGGTTTTACAATAAGAAGAGTGGAGATAATCAGGAATATATTCAACTGCATCA
>DATCTB010000067.1:0-2536 GCA_036568185.1 Bacteroidales bacterium
ATTAAAACAAGAAAAACAAAAGATACTATGATAAAGAAAAAGGAATTAACTCCAGTACAACGTGACGAACTACTTAAACTATTAAAAACCCGTTTTGAGAAAAACATGGACCGGCATCAAGGTATTGATTGGGCTGAAGTACAGGCGAAGTTGGAAGCTAATGCTGAACAACTATGGGCGCTCAATGAAATGGAAAGCACCGGTGGCGAACCCGATGTTGTGGGAGTTGACAAAACTACAGGCGAATATATTTTTTACGATTGCTCAGCCGAAAGCCCTTCAGGGCGCAGAAGCCTTTGCTACGACCATGAAGCGCTTGCATCAAGAAAGGAACATAAGCCCAAAAATAGTGCTATGAATATGGCTGCCGATATGGGCATAGAGCTTTTTACGGAAGAAGAATACCGGAACTTGCAGAAACTCGGAAACTTTGACACAAAAACTTCAAGCTGGGTGAAAACACCTGTTGAAATCAGGAAACTTGGCGGCGCCCTGTTCTGCGACCGCCGCTACAACTCCGTTTTTACCTACCACAATGGTGCAGAATCATATTATGCTGCCAGGGGCTTTCGTGGCTCGCTGAGGGTTTGAGGGGAAGTTTAAAAATCAAAGGAAAAAATTCAAAGGACAAAAGTAAAAACTTATTTCAAGTAATATCAAACATAAAAATATGAATAATGGAGTTAAAAGATGGTAAACAAGCAGTTTATTTCAAAACCAGGAAAGAATGGCGGAATTGGTTGAGTGAAAACTGTGAAACCGAAAAATCTGTTTGGTTAATTCTGCATAAAAAGATGAGCAATACAGCCTGCGTAAACCGTATTGAAGCAACAGAAGAAGCATTATGTTTCGGCTGGATTGATAGCTTATGCAAAAAAAGAGATAAGGATAGCTTTTATCTGACATTCACTCCTCGAAATCCTAAAAAGAGCAATTGGAGCAAATATAATATTGAGCGTGCCGGACGTATGATTGAAGAAGGATTAATGACGCAAAACGGACTAAAATTAATTGAAATAGCAAAGGAAAAAGGCATGTGGAAAAAAGCAAAACTCACTAAACCTTTACCTGCAAACAAATAATCAAGCAATGATTCCATTTAAAAAATTAATGAAGATAAAATGAAAACCTTCTGGAAACTTCTGCCAATATTATTATGTTCCCTTCTGATGGCGGCGCATTTGAGCAGGGCAGGCATGCCTATTCTGGCTGCAATTAGCCTCCTAATCCCTATCCTCGCTTTTTGGAAAAGCAAAATCACATATATTGCAATCCAAGCCGCATTGGTATTATTTGGACTGGAATGGATAAGAACATTAATACACTTTGTACGCATAAGGATTGAAAATGGAGAAGATTGGCTCCGATTGGCACTTATCCTGGGGCTTGTGGCAATTTTAAATTTCGCTGCCGTTTTAGTTTATCGTCAAAGAACAAAACCCAAAGTGTAAAAATCTATGAAAAGTAAAGTTTTGAATATGCTCGTGCTCATTTCATCACTTTTTGGATTTTTGGAGTGGGGCGGCGGCAACAAAATGTTTCTATTCCAGTTGGAAGCTGAAGTATTTTCCAAATTTATACAGGATCCTCTTTCCACTCTGCACCCTTTTATTATCCTCCCCTTTCTTGGGCAGGCACTACTGTTAATAACCTTGTTTCAAAAAAAACCAGGCAAAATTCTAACTTATTTTGGTATATCAGGAATTGGAACGCTATTGCTTGTCATGTTTCTAATAGGCTGCCTAAACCTTGACTTCAAAATACTACTTTCGACAATTCCATTTTTGGCGATAAGTTTTTATACCATCTGGTATAATATGAAAATAAAGACAGTAAAACCGGGCTCTTAAAATCCAACAACTTTACAGTAATTTTTCTGTTAAAACCATGGCACCGCGAACTAACAGGTTTTTATCCTGAAAAAATGAACAGAGAGGAAGCATTGCATCATCCATCTAAATAAACTTTTGCAAAAAAGGGAATTTGCCCGAAAAAGTCCGCAACAATCAGCCCAATACAATTCTTGATTTGTAATTCCGGGAGCCAATTTGTTTTTCCTGTATTTTTTCATAATTTTACAACTGAAAGCTAACCCAAAATTTAAGTTATGAAAAAGCTATTCATTATTGCCCTGATAGCCATGATGGCTCCTGGTTTTTGTTTTAGCCAGCAGTATTCTTCAAAACAACTTTCCAGCAAATTGCATAATAAAAAAGATATAATTAAGTATCAGGAAAGAAATTTTGAAAACCAGTCTAATCCTCTATTTTTTAATATCAAAAAAAAGCCATCTGAAAAGGTGCTAAAACCTTCCGATGAAGTCAAACAAAAGCTTGATAGCGTTTATTATTATGTCTGGAACGAAACCGCCAACCAATACGAAACCGAATCGATAGATGTGCATGAATATGATTCAGAAGGAAAAATAACTTCAACAGTTACATTCAAATATGTTGAAGAAGGAAGCCCATTTTTATTTGATTATAAAGAAGAATATGAGTATGATAATTACGGAAACCACACGGTTCAAACATCA
>DATCTB010000068.1:0-7259 GCA_036568185.1 Bacteroidales bacterium
GTTCATTTTCACACCACACGTGGCTGGGGATTAGCCAATGTTTTAGCCGCATTGCAAGCCGGAATGACCAATTATGAATCTACGATGGGTGGTATTGGAGGGCAACCTGCCAACTTCGTTGATGGTGTTCCTGTATCTGGAACCGGGGCTTATTATTACAAGGAAGCGCTGCATGTAGGCCTTGTTTCAACCGAAGATATGGTGGTGATGATGGACGAAATGGGGATTGAAACCAACTTGGATATTGATCGTATTCTTGAAACCGGAAAAATGGTGGAAAGAATTGTGGGCAGGAAACTACGCTCTGAAAGCATTCACCAGGGCAGGATCCCTAAAAGCCTTTCCGGTAGGAAATAATTAATATTTTTTAAAAATTTTGTTCTTAATAAACAATTAATATTGCCAGAAATAAGGCAAACTATGTTACTATCTGAACAAATAAAAATAATAGAAACCCCCCGCGATGGGATGCAGGGAATTGATCAATTTATTCCTACCGGGAAAAAGATTGAATACATCAACTTACTCTTGAAATGTGATTTTGACACAGTAGAAGTAGGGAGTTTCGTTTCGCCAAAAGCCATTCCGCAAATGGCCGATACGGCTGAAGTATTGAATAAAATTGACTTATCAGGAACAAAATCAAAAATAGCTGTTTTGGTTGCCAATACAAAAGGTGGCCAACTGGCTGTTGAGTTTGATCAGGTGGATGAATTTTTTTATCCTTTTTCCACATCACCTACTTTTTTGAAAAAAAACCTGCACACCACCATAGAACAGGCTGAACACACTATTGATGAACTTCAAAATCTTTGTATAATAAATAAAAAAGAACTGGTTGCCTTTATTTCCCTTGCTTTTGGCGATCCTTACGGCGACCCCTGGAGCACTGATTTGGTCAATAGGTGGGTTGAAAAATTGGTTTCTAAAGGAATAAAAAAAATACCACTGGCAGATACAATCGGAAATGTAAGTCCTGAATTGATTGAATTGGTTTGCAAATCGGTTGTTCCGAATTTCCCTGACATTGAATTTGGCCTTCATACACATGCCTATCCCGGAAAAGGGTTGAGTAAAATTGATGCTGCCTGGAAATCGGGTATTCGTCGTTTTGATACGGTTATCAATGGTTTGGGCGGTTGTCCTATGACTGATAAGGAATTAGTTGGAAACCTGGCTTTGGAAAAATTGCTGGAATACTGCAGTTTAAATAAAATTGAAACTGGCATTAACGAAAAACAACTTTTATTAGCCAGGCAGTATAATTTGCTAGCCTAATGCTTCGAGGCAATTTCTACCATTTCTTTTACACCGGCCTGGTCAACTACCACTTTTTCGTATTCACTCATCTCAAGCAGGCTTCCCATTTTAATATCAGGCCTTCTGAAATTCATTTTGCTTTCCATTTGAAAACGTGAGCTAACGTGGTATTCCCGCGCACCGGTTTTCTTTATCAATTTTTCAATATTAATTGGCCGAATGCCACCACCAGGCATGATAATAATTTGGTTTCCGGCTTTCTGTATCAATTGTTTAAGTAAAGTAGAGCCTTCCAATGCGGTTTGCTTTTGCCCGGAAGTTAAAATGCGGTCAACACGCAATTTGATAAGTTGTTCCAATGCCTCGAAGGGATCATCGCACATATCAAAAGCACGGTGAAAAGTTATACTCAATGGCCTTGCCTGGGTAATCATTTCCTTCAACAGGGTAACATCAATTTTTCCTTCTTCAGTTAGAAAACCAAAAACAATTCCATCGGCACCGGCTTTTTTCGCGAAAGCAATATCGTTCATAATGGTTTCCAATTCCGTATTATTGTACAGAAAATCACCGCCCCTTGGCCTGATGAGCACATTCAATTCACAAATCAGCTTGGCCCTGACTGCCAGCAAAGTACCTGCAGAAGCCGTGGTGCCACCTTCCAACAAATTATCGCACAGCTCAACTCTTGTTGCTCCGCCTTTTTGAGCATTCACTGCACTTTCAACTGAGTTGACGCAGACCTCTATCTGAATAGGATTCATTTTTTAGATAAAATCAGTTAGTTTTCCTTTTGCTTTCACTTTTACGCCTTTTGGCGTGTCTTCAAGTGTGCAGGCTTCGTTGTATAAGTCGTGTTCAAGAAACAAAATATAATTATTAGCCATTGCTTCAGCATAAAACCGTTCTCTATCGTCCAGTGTTTGCAAGGGTTTGGTATCGTAAGCCATAATCCATGGCATGGGAACATGTGCCGCAGAGGGCATCAGGTCGGCCATGAAAACCACGGTTTTTCCATTATATTGAATGTGGGGAATTACTTGTCCCTCAGTATGCCCGTGGTACATTTTGAAAGTGATGCCCGGAATATATTCTCCTTCTTCTTCAATTAATTCTAACTTTCCGCTTTCCTGAATAGGCAAGATATTTTCTTTTAAAAAAGAAGCTTTTTCCCTACGGTTCGGGTTTGTCGCCCAATCGAATTGTTGCTTGCTTGTCCAGTATTTTGCGTTTGGGAAAGCCAGAACATAACCGGTTTTATCCTTGTTCCACTTCACGCTGCCGCCACAATGGTCAAAATGCATGTGGGTAAGGATGACATCGGTAATATCTCCCGGTTTGAATCCAATTTTTTCCAAGGAAGTTTCCAGCGTAGCATCTCCATTCAGGTAATAATGCTTCAGCCAGTTTTCATCCTGCTTATCTCCAATTCCGTTATCAATCAATATTTTACGATCGCCGTCAACTACCAACAGGCAGCGCATGGCCCAGTTGCACAAATTATTTTCATCGCAAGGATATGCTTTTTGCCATAGGACTTTTGGAACAACGCCAAACATGGCTCCCCCATCAAGTTTCAGGTTTCCGGTTTCTATCGGATATAGTTTCATATTTAGTTTTTTAAAGTGCAAAAATAGTTAAATAAGCCTCAAACTTATTAAATTGTGAACTGTCAAAAATTGGAAATTCTTATTCCCGTAAGGTTTTTAGTAAAGATTTATCCTTTTTATCTGAGAAGCTAAATGTATAGAATTAGTTTGTATTTTTGAAAAATATCATAATTTTTTTCTCAACAAACTTGAAAATGAAAATAAATTTATCGAAAGCAGCCATTTTAATGGCTATTTTTTTTGTTTTTGGAATACAATCAACAAATGCAAAAAAAGATGAAAAAGCAAAATCCGACACACTTAAATCCTCAGTTTTTAGTGGTTTAAAATGGAGAAGCATTGGACCGGCCCTGGTTTCTGGCAGAATTTCCGATTTCGCTGTAAACCCTGAAAATCATGCCATATATTTTGTAGCGGCAGCTAGTGGCCATATCTGGAAAACAGAGAACAATGGCGGAACTTTCAGCCCTGTGTTCGATAATTACGGTGCATATTCCATTGGTGCCCTGGCTATGGATCCCAACAATTACAATGTAGTGTGGGCCGGAACCGGCGAGAATAACCACCAGCGTGCCCTGGGCTACGGAAATGGAGTGTATAAAACTATTGACGGGGGAGAGAGCTGGACAAATATGGGTTTGAAAGAATCACGACAGATTGGTGAAATTTTAATTGACCCAAGGAACTCGAATGTTGTGTATGTCGCTGCTGAAGGTTCGGCCTGGGGGCCGGGTGGCGAACGTGGGGTTTACAAAACTACCGATGGCGGAAAAACGTGGGAATGCGTTCTTACAATCAGCGAAAATACCGGCGTGGCCAATTTGAGTTTTGAACCCGGAAACCCAGATGTAATTTACGCTGGCGCTGAACAAAGAAGACGCACACAGTTTGGAAAAATTGGCGGAGGGCCCGAATCGGCTTTTTATAAAACTACTGATGCTGGAAAAAACTGGGAAAAATTGACCAATGGTATTCCCGGCGATGATAAAGGGGGTATGGAAATCGTTGTCAGCCCGGCTGACCCAAATATTGTGTATGCCATGTTCGAAGCAACAGAAAATGGTGGCACTTACCGTTCCGACAACAGGGGCGCGTCTTTCACAAAGGTTAGTGATCATTTCAGCAGCGGACAGTATTATTCTGAACTGATTTGCGACCCTAAAAATCCATATAAATTATACTCGGTTGAAACTGTTACCCAGGTTTCTGAGGATGGTGGCAAAACCTGGCGTGCACTGGGAAACAAAGACCGACATGTTGACGACCACGCCATGTGGATAAATCCTGAACACACTGACCATTTCTTCATTGGTGGCGATGGTGGGGTTTATGAAAGTTATGATGCTGCAAAAACCTTTATTTTTAAAACTACACTTCCGGTCACACAGTTTTACCGCCTGAATGTTGACGATACTGAACCTTTTTACTGGATATATGGCGGAACACAGGATAACAACAGCATTGGCGGCCCAACACGAAACACCCGGAGAGGTGTTTCCAGCTCGGAATGGATAGTAACTTTGGGTGGCGATGGTTTCTGGCAAGCTATTGACCCCAATAATCCTGATATTATTTACTCAGCTTACCAATATGGAAATATTTACCGCTATGATAAAAAATCGGGAGAAAGAATGCTGATAAAACCTGAACCAAACAAGGATGAACTGACATTCCGCTGGAATTGGGATGCGCCATTTTTCCTAAGCCCACATTCCTCAACACGCCTGTATATGGCCGCCAACAAGGTGTTCAGGAGCGACGACATGGGCAACAGTTGGGTGGCAATTAGTGGTGATATTACCCGAAATGAAGACCGCAACCAGTTTAAAGTAATGGGAAAATACTGGCCGGCAGATGCGGTTGCCAAGGATGTTTCTACATCGCAATGGGGATCGGTTGTTGCGTTGGCTGAATCGCCGATAACGGCAGGTTTGATTTTTGCTGGAACTGATGACGGCCTCATACAGGTTACGGAAGATGATGGAAAAACCTGGACAAAAATTGCCAAATTTCCCGGCGTTCCTGACTACACCTACGTTAGTGATGTAACGCCTTCTTCGCACGATGCCAATGTAGTTTTTGCTTCTTTAAATAATACAAAAAGTGATGATTTCAAACCTTATTTATTGAAAAGTTCTGACAAGGGAAAAACATGGACTTCCATTGCTGCCAACCTGCCTGAGAATGGCGCGGTGCATTCCATAGTACAGGATCCGGTGAACAAGGATTTGCTTTTTGTGGGAACTGAATTCAGCTTTTATTTCAGCATTGATGGCGGAAAGATCTGGGTGAAATTTGCCAATGGTTTACCCGATGTTGCCGTACGCGATATTGCCATCCAGCAGCGCGAAAATGATTTGGCAATTGCCACTTTTGGACGTGGGTTTTACATCCTCGATGATTATTCCGCTTTGCGGACTTTTGTTGCTGACACTGTTAAAAATCCAGAAGCTGTTCTTTTCAATACCCGTGATGCCTGGATGTACATGATTGAAGACAACCAACCCGAAAGAGGGTCGGCAGTTTACGTAGCGCCAAACCCTGAATTCGGTGCAACTTTTACTTATTATGTGAAGGAAATTCCGAAGTCATTGAAATCGATCAGGTTGAAAAAGGAAGCCGAATTGTTCAAAAATGGTGAGCCCATTCCACAACCGACGAAGGAAATCCTGGATGCTGAAAAAGCCGAAACCGGCCCTTATTTTGTTTTCACTATTAAAAATGAAGAAGGAAATGTGGTGAGGAAATTATACAGCAATGCTTCAGAAGGCGTGAACCGCATTACTTGGGATTTGCGTTACAAAGGCGCCGGGGCAGTCAGGCTTTCTGACAATAAATTCGACCCCACCAGCAATGGCGGAAGCAGTTTTCTGGCTTTGCCCGGAGAATATACCGTTGAGTTAAATTTGTATCACAATGGAACCGAAAAATTGCTGGCCGGCCCCGGGAAATTCACTGCAAAAGCGCTTAACAATACCACGCTGCCTGCCGAAAACCGCCAGGCTATGGTTGATTTCTACAAGCAGGTTGCCCATGTCTGGAGCGTGATGGATGGGATTTCGGAATACCATGATGAACTGAACAAACAAACTTCGTATATCCAGCAGGCGCTGCAACAGAACAACCAGGCAACGCTCGAAATGAAGAACCAGGCTTACAAAGTAAAACAGCAATTGGAAAAAGTTGATTTTACCATGAATGGCACACCGGCAAAAGCAAGCTGGGAGGAAGTTCCGCCAGAAATTATGCCTTTGAACAACCGCCTCAGCCAGATACTGGAAGCAGCGTGGGAATCAACTTCGGCGCCAACTGCCAACCAGAAAAAGTGCTACGACATCCTGATGCAGGACTTGCCGGGCGTACTGACTCAACTCAATGATATTTCGAATGAAATTCAGCAGTTGAATGCACAGTTGGATGTAATCAAAGCGGATTATACACCGGGTAGGATTCCGAAATTGTAGTTGATAACTCATGCGTCGATCCGAAAGAGAAGTTGCCGACAAGGCAGTTATTGAAGAAATCTTAAGCAAATCGAGCGTTTGCAGGCTTGGCTTTGCTCTCGACAATGTACCCTATATTGTTCCGGTAAATTATGGATACCGCGAAAACAAAATCTACATCCATTCGGCGCCTGAAGGGGAAAAGATTGATTTGATAAAGAAATGCAAAACAGTTTGTTTTGAGATTGAGCTGGAAAGTGAGGTGATGAAAGATGAAATTGCCTGCAAGTGGACAACCCGGTATCGTTCTATCATTGGTTACGGAACAATTAAAATTATAACTGACAAGGAAGGGAAAACCCGCGGAATGGATATCATCATGGCACAGCATGGCGGCCCTGAAAAGAATTCCTACAATGCAAGCTTTGAGCGCATGGTAATCCTGGAACTGGAAATTGACAGGCTGACAGCCAAGCAGGCAGGGGAGTGGTGATAAGCCAATGTCTATCTTACAAAGAAAACCCCGCTCAAAAGTAACTTGAACGGGGTTTTTAATTTCTTTAATTGAAATTATTTCACTACCTTTTCTTCGGCCACCTGCAACAGTGATTTTACCTGGTTGTCGTACACGAAAGCCACTACATGGCAATGTTTCGGTAACCAGTCTGCATCGAGTGTAATTTGATAAGTATTGATGTAATCGAAACCTGTTACAATATCACTGTCGGAGAGCAATTCGCCCCAGGTTCCGTTTACAGTTCCACGGAGTACGTGGTTATTCACATAGTTTGTATCAATTGGCACCGGCCCAATTGTTGGGTCGTTGTTGGCTTGCGGGGCTACCAGGCTGTCTTCGGTAATACAAACAGTCAGCATAAATTCACCCAAAACATCTTTTATAAACTTGGTTTTTGTTTCGATATTCAAAACCCTGTTTGAAGGATTA
>DATCTB010000069.1:0-4769 GCA_036568185.1 Bacteroidales bacterium
TCCGGCAGGCAGCCTTTGTTCTTTGGCCAGCATGGCAATATCAACAAGCACATGTTCGGCCGTTGCCGAAAACAAATTGGTTTGCTTCAGGGCAATAACCCTTTCAAGAATTCTCAGGTTGTCGTTTTCTTTCATTTTGCTTGATTTGAGTTGTTCATTGATAATATGGCTGCTTCGGGCATTTAACTGGCTTTGAAGTTTATTTTGTAATTCTTTAAAATTAACCAGCAACAAAGCAATAGTCCATTGGTTGTACCTATGGTGTTTTTCAATTACCTGGAATACAGATTCATCATAACTGAAATATGGAATTCGTTCATGGTTATCCAGGTAATCAACAAGGGTTTTGAATTTTCTGAATATTAAGGGGTCGAGGTGAAGGTTCATCGCTTCAACACTGTTGGACCGGAAAACAGAATTTCCTGAGAAAAAACCTTCTTCAGCTCTTTTTATTATTTCCGCTTTGTGGGTTAAACTTAACAGGAGAAAAATTCTTTTCAAGATTGCATCCAATTCCTGCATGAAAATTTCCTTTGCCTTTGGTGTAGCCATTATTCGAAGGGTGTCGCTGGCTAAATCCAATTCAAGATTTAATTGCTTGTTAAATTCCGATTTGAAATATTGAATGGTTTGCTGTTTGCCCCCTCGCAGGCCTTGCAACAGAATAGACCTGATTTCGGGATTATGACAATTCAGCAGGTTAACACTTTCGCTTATAGCATAATCTGAATTAACCTGAGATACTACCTGTACGAGCCGGATATTGATTTTGTTTTCATTATCTGAAATATGGGGCAACACGATTTTTACCAGGTTGTCGCCGGCGCTAATCATTTCCTTGCGGGTTAATTTGCTGAATTCAGGGTCTATTAGGAAATCTTTTAGTTTTAAAAAAATATCTTCATCCAAATACCCGAACACTCCAATAATAGCGCTTTTCTTCAATTCAGTATCCTTACTTTCAAGCATTTCAAGAAGTAATTCTTTACCACCTTCCACCTGGACGAATTTCTGCAAACGCAGGGCAGTAGCCTTGTTTACTTTGTTTTTATCGTTTAGCCAGCGCTTAATTAAGTCATCAAAAGCGTCTAACTCCTGGTAGAGAGGATTGTTAATCCATCCATTAAAAAAAGCTTCCAGTCTGTGGGGTAGTATGCCTTCGGTAAAACCTGATATTTCTTCTTTGTCCTTGATTGTTTTTCCCAAAAGGTAAAAAATCCGTTCGCCAATACTGTTTTCAGTATTTTCATCGATATATTTTGGAAGCAACGCAACAATATTTTTCGTTTTCCAGGTTTCAAAAAGTGTATCCCAGACGGCAAGTTTAACTGTTGTCGAATCTTTTTCAAGCAAACGCAAATAACTTTCCGGCGGGTGTTTGATGTTTTTTAAATGGCTTAAAGCAAAAATTATTTCCGATTCGTTTTCAGAATTCAGCTTTTCAAGCATGCTTTTTTTGAGTGTTTCGTCAAAAAGCAACAGTTTATTTCCAAACAACAATTTGCGATTGATAATATTGAGCAAAGTAGTTGCGTAAATTTCCTTTACATTGAAGGCACTAATAAACCAGAAAATAAGCGGAACAATAAGTACAAGGCCAAAAACGACCAAATTGTATTCTTCAAAATACTGGTAATAAATTAAAAGCGCCCCAGAGGCAAAAACAAGGCCCAGTGGCTCGGCAGCGCCTTTAATCAGCGTATGACCCTTTAACTTCAGTTTGTTGCTAAGCGGTTGAAAAAGAGATAAAAAAACAGGCTTTTCGAATACATCTCTAAAAATGAGGAAAGAAATGAAAACGAAAATAAACATCCTTGAATAGTACCAGTTTGGGTCGGCTGAATTGTAACTGATAACGAAAGTAAACGCTATCAGCAGAATGATAAGCACAGGCGTGGATAGGAGCATGACCCGCAATCCAAGCTTTTGGTAAAGTTTGCTGCTCACAAACAATTTAAGTATTGTGGCAATTGCATAAGTTACATACAGAATTGTCGATACCAGCTTATACACATCAATGTCCTCGTCGTGGATTTTGTGCATTACGATTTTCGTAAAGGCATAATCCACAACAAAAACTACAGTCATGATGAAAAAACCTAGAAAAAACAAAGAGCGGATAAGTTTATTTCCGAAGAAATTTACCTTTTCCACATGGCTGTAAAAATGCTGGTGTGAGCCATGGCGCAGGTTATGGTCAGATTTAAATACGTTATTTAAAAAATAAAAACTGACCAAATAAGCACCTGCCGAAAAGAAAATCAACTGCGAAGGTTGAATGGTTCCGCTTTCAAGCAGGTTAAAAATCAACACGTAACCCAGAAATTTTGCAGGTAAATCGCCTGCACTGACAATGCCGAACAACCTTTTACTTTGCAAAATATCGAAACTGATAGCCGAAAGCCCCCAGAATTGGGTTTGCCTGAAATAGTAAATAATCTGGTGGGCGATAAGCAGATAAATGCCGGTATAAAGGTCAACGGTTCCTATCAGCAGGAAGTAGGAAATTAAAACAAGGAACAACACAAAAATGCCAAGCCCAAATATCAGGTAATCAGTGCGTGTTTTGCTTTCAATCTTGTTGTAAATAGGAGCAGCACCCATAATTATCAGGCCGCTGAACAGGAAAACGAGAGGGTATAAATGCAGTAATTTGTGGAAATCAGTTCCCTTTAGGAAAATGAAAAGCGCCATTGCATAAAAAAATGCTGTGCCCAGCCCGTCAAAAAAGTTTTGAAAGAAAAGGTTGATTACTTTTTTTCGTTCATCAGCCCTTATGTCAAATAACCTCACCAATCTTCGTTTTTACAAAATACATATCTATTGCACCCTTGTTTTTGGCTTGAATTTTTCCCCGGTATTCACATTCAAATTTGTCTTTCACCAATTCGTAGGTTTGCTGCGAAATATTGATTTTCCCGGCGGCACTTTCGGCCTCAAAACGAGAAGCAGTGTTTACCGTATCGCCCCAAATGTCGTAGGTAAATTTCTTCACGCCAACAATTCCTGCAACAACCGGCCCGGTATGGATACCGATTCTCATATCAAATGCTGGTTTATTGATTTTTGCACGTTCAATCTTTCGTTTTGCAACTACTTCCTGCATTTCAATAGCTGCAAGTATTACGTTCTCCGGTTCAGCTTTTAAGGTAGTATTTAGTCCTCCGGTTGCCATGTAAGCATCACCAATGGTTTTTATTTTTTCCAGGTTTTTAATGGTAATAATTTCATCAAATTTTTTAAAATAAAAATTCAATTCCTCGACCAGTTCCTGGGGTGACATAGTTTCGCCTATTTTGGTGAAATTTACAAAATCAGAAAACAGGACAGTTACATGTTCAAAATACTTAGCTTCCGAAGAGCCTTTGTCTTTCAACTCTTCCATTATTTCCAGAGGTAAAATATTTTGTAATAAATGGTCACTGCGTTGCTTTTCTTTATCAAGCTGTTCGTTTTTATCAGCTAAATTTTTCAAAGCGCGGTTCTTTGTATTTTCAAAAACAAGTGCAATTAAAAAGATCAGCATCACCAGCCCGCTGAGGTTTGTTGTGTGCGAAATAATTGAAAGCTCAGGTGCCAATTCGTTATGAAACTCAAACCCGGTATAGGTGAGATAACCAATAAATGTGATAAAAAGATATGAAAATATCGCCCAAAACCAGCCAATTTTTTTGTTCGACATCATCAGGGCAGCAATTGGAGGAATGGCATACCAGGGCAAAACGCTTGATGATAAACCTCCCAGATAAAAAATATCAATACTTACTCCCGTTAGGCCAAAAATGAAAAACAGGAAGACCATTACATTGTGGTTAAGCCAATTGGTGCGGTATAAAAATGGAAGTATAAGATAAGCTATAGTATTAAAAAATTGTCCTTTCGCAACGGTAGGCATATTGAAAGAATATTTAGCCGTATAGAAATAAAAAAACGAAAAGAAAAATGTAATTATACTGGTAATTACAAATAGCTTTGCTTTTCGCAACGCTTCTTCATCGTCGAAATAATGAGATGGAATAAACCACAACACCATTTTATTCAGCATAATTTCTTTTTTTTAACCTACTAAATACCAGGCAATAATACAAGCCAACCACATCACAAGCCCCTGCACAACCCCAAAAACCGGGATAAATTTAAGCTTTATTTTTTCGCACCTGTCAAACAAGTCGGGAATAGATAGCATCAGCAAACCTTCGGCTACAAAGATATAAATTGGAACCAATCCCCATTTGGGTGCATTTTCATAATGCCACCATTCGGCATGAATGGCCAGGTATTCATAAAAAGGAATAATGGACGAGCCCAATATTCCTATGATAATGGAAGTAACAAGCAGGTTGTGCTTTTTGTTTATCAAAAAACCTATGTAGCCAATTTGTGTCAACACAACCAGCCAGCTAAACGGCATGTACATGGGCGATTCGTACAGCATGGGTTGGTCCTGCGGATAGAAAAGCGTGCCGGTATGGTTAACCAACCAGGCATCAGGCAGCAACTCGGTAAATCCGGCAACCATTGCAAAGAGCAAAAAACGGCCAAGAATTTTATCTTTTTTTATCAAAAAATAAAGAAAGTAAACCAGGCTGAAGCCATAACTCCAGATGGAAGCACCTACCCAGCCGGGGAATTTCCAGGCGAATAATGCCAGCACTCCAATAGCAAGTGCCATTGTAGAGAAAATAAAAATCGACCTTTCGCGTGTTTGTTTGTCTTGGGCATTCATTATTTTTTCTTTTTAAATAAAGCAATTAACTTAAACCACAACA
>DATCTB010000070.1:0-2481 GCA_036568185.1 Bacteroidales bacterium
ACACTTTACACTTTTATGTATGAAAGAATAAATGTATATCCCATTGCAATCATTCCTTACCTGACATTTTTTGCTGGGATATTGTTTTCAAGAATGAAGGTTATTAAGAAAACTATTTTGGTTCTAATTACTTTAAGTTTAATTATTATTATGGGAATATACGGTATTCCTAATTGGCTGGCATATATTTCTGATTCTGTTTCTACCGAAAATAATTATGATTTAAGTACTATTGAATTTTACACAAGTGAAAAAAAATTAGTCAAGTTAAATGAAATAAAGGAAAAGATTATTGTTCTTGACTTTTGGAATTCATATTGTTCTATTTGCTATAAAAAATTTCCGGAACTCGAAAGATTATTTGAAAAATATAATACTGAAGTTGTAGTATATGCAGTTCACCTCATTGAAAAAAATGAGCAATTTGATGATGTTGTTGAAAAAGCCGGGACACTAACCTATAACTTTAGTTTTGGATTTACGAACTTAACTCAAAAAGAGCATATAACTAAAAATTTACACATCACTTATGTGCCAACTTTAGTAATCATCAACGGAAAAGGCAAATTAATTTATAAAGGCGAACTAAATACTTCTGAATCAGTTTTTATTAATAATGCCTTTTCAATTATTGATGAAGCAATTCAAAATCGTTAATGGTATTCAATATGCCGCATATTCCCTCATCTCGTCCTCGCTTTTGCGAAGTGTTAACGAGGATGCCAGCCAAAGGAAGGGATACTTTTTTTTGAAACAATTTTCCGCTACAATTTGAGAAATATGAAATGCTTTAGTTTTGAAATCAGATTTTTGAAATCCTCGTCAAAACGAGGACGATAAGGGGAGGCAATCCTTCCTGTTTTGATTGAGATTGCCTCACCGTTAGTTGACGGTTCGAAAAACACGATAATTTGCTTACTTATTGCGTTCGTTTCTTCCAGAATTTTGGGTTACGGCTTGTGTGGAAAAGAGCTTCCACTTGAACTGTTTTTGTTTTCTCATTTACACGGAAATGAACGAGGTATGGGAACTTCTCAATGCACATGCAACGAATATCGTCATATTTTACAGCAAAATGCAAGGCGGATGTAGAAAGCTTTTTTGTTTGTTTTTTGACAGTAAGAAAGAACCTGTCACCTAATCCAGTTTGTTTTTCGTTGTACCAATCAACTGCTTGTGCAATATCTTCAAAGAAACCAGGGTGGTATTCAACTTTGAATTTCATTTGCGGCCAGCCATTTTATCTTCTATTTCATTCCATGTAAGATAACTTTCGGGGCTGTTTTTATATTTTTCTATCCGCTCCCTAACTATTTGTTTGTGTTCTTCGGGGATGATAATATCGTCAATATTTTGCTCGTTCCACAAAACTTCACCAAGCAATTGTTTTTCGGAAGGTGAAAGCTGCCTGACAAGTTCAAGGGCTTGCTTTAAATCGAGTGGTACATTTAATTGAATGTGTTGCGAACTCATAATAAACCCCTTTAGTTTTTTTGATGTACAAATTTAGTTAATATTATAATATGTTTAAGAGAACGATTTCGGGGGTGTTTTGTTTTTGTTGAATTATTGAATAACTAAGAAGGAGATACCTCACTTCGTATCGGTATGACAAGATTGTCTGAAGTGAATTGGTTTTGGTTTTTGTACTTTGTCCGTCAGTTGACGGATTGCCCTTTGGATATTTTGGTTTTACCTGGAAATAATCATTTTGCTTGTAACCCTTTCCTTCTCAGTTTGAAGTACAAGAAAATAAATACCATCTTGCAAATTATTGCTATTCATGGATAGGGAGTGAGAGCCTTTTTCAAGGTTGCCGCGGAAAATTTCCTTTACTTTTTGCCCCAAATTGTTCACCACAAAAACATGGGCAACTGATTCGTTTGCCAAACTAATTTCAATCTTAGTTTCATTGCTGAAGGGGTTTGGATGGTTCGCGATAGCAGAAATGTCTTCGGAAGTTCCAAAATAATTTTCCAAACCGGTAATATTAACCATGGCCAATGAGGACAATGAACCAATGGCTAGTTTAGCGCATTTATGAAAATAGGGGAGGTTGAACTTGCTTATCCTGTCGTTAACGCTGTGGTAATATGGGTTGAAATCATTTGTGTAATACCCTTCAATCAATAAAACAGCGCTGAAACCATTGTCCCAAAAAGAACTGTGGTCGCTGTAAGTGGTACCCGGGTTTTGAATGGAAGGGCTTAAATTGATTGAATAAACAGGGTTTATATTTGAAATAAAGGCAGCCAGCGGCACCGAATTATTCTCAAACTTGGTATGCAGTTCAATTAAACCATCATCATTACCATCCCAGCCAATCATGTCAATATTGATAACCCCGTCAATATTCATTCCGAGCATATTGGCCTTTTCAGCATAATAGCGGCTTCCTATCAGCCCAATTTCTTCTTCATCCCACAAAGCATAAATAATGGAATAAGGAAATTCAATGCCTGAGAGCAACCTGGCGGCTTC
>DATCTB010000071.1:0-22867 GCA_036568185.1 Bacteroidales bacterium
AGGCCTTTTCTATAAGTAATGATTTTCTTAATTCTGACTTTTATCTTGTAATTTTGGGAGATTATGAACAGAGATATTTGACGTACTACGAATATCTTTTAGATTTGGTTGAAAAGAATGGATTATATAAGAAAATTGAATTTCGCGGTTATGTTTCAGGCATGGAAAAGGAGAAATTGTTTGCGGAGTCGTATTTCACTTTTTTACCGAGCCAAACGGAAAACTTTGGAAATGTAGTGATTGAATCTTTAAATCAGGCGACACCTGTAGTTGCCTCTAAAAAAACACCTTGGGAGATACTGAAAAAAGCAGAGTGTGGTTTTTGGATAGATAACACATCTGATGAAATTGCGAAAATCATTGATCATATAATCTGTTTGCCACAGCAGGATTACCTTCAATATAGAAAAAAATCCGTACAATTGGTCGATAAATACTTCAATATTAATAATAGAATCCAGGAATGGATTGAAGTATATAATAATTTGGAAAAAAAACCCAAAACTTGTGGTAACTGAAGAGAAACCCGACATTACCGTTATTATTTTAACATTTAATGAAGAGTTACATATTCGTAGATGTGTAACTAATGCATTTCTTTTTGCAAAACAAGTTTTCATAATAGATTCTTATTCAACAGATAAAACAGTTGAAATTGCTGAGAGTTTAGGTGCAATTGTCTTGAAAAATAAATGGGAAAACAACCATGCAAAACAAGTTAATTGGGCATTGGAAAATTGCCCATTTACCACTGATTGGATTTTGCGATTGGATGCCGATGAATTCCTGACTGAAAAATTAATAAAGGAAATAAAAGCAAAAATACCAGATCTTCCTGCTGATATTTCAGGTGTGGTATTACCTCGTCAAATCTACTTCTTGGGCCAGCGAATTAAACGAGGAACTGGTGTTGTAAAAATTTTGCGTTTGTTTAAAAACAAAAAAGCAAGGTGTGAAGATCGCCTAATGGACGAACACATGGTTTTGTTGGAGGGTGGTGCTGTAGAATTTTCAAATTTTATGATTGACAATAACTTGAGTAATTTAGGATGGTGGACAGCTAAGCACAATGGTTATAGTTTAAGAGAAGCTATTGATTTATTAAATCAAAAGCACAGCTTTTTAAAAACTGAAAGCGATAAAGTTGAAAATAAACTAACCCGTCAGGCAAACAAAAAAAGAAAAGCTAAAAGTCTGTACAGTAAAATGCCATTATTTTTAAGAGCATTTCTATACTTCATTTATCGGTATTTTATCATGGGAGGTTTTTTGGATGGAAGGCCTGGTTTAATTTGGCATTTCCTGCAGGGGTTTTGGTATCGTTTTCTTGTGGATGCCAAAATTTATGAGATACAAAAGTTGGCAAGAACGAAAAATAAATCAATAGTTGAAGTGCTAGAAGATGATTATGGTTTTAAAATAAATTAAAATATTAGCAATGTTTAATAACAAAACCTTATTAATTACCGGCGGAACAGGTTCATTTGGCAATGCTGTATTAGACCGCTTTCTAAGTACAGATATTAAAGAAATCCGCATTTTTAGCCGCGATGAAAAGAAACAGGACGAAATGCGTCACCGTCTGAACAATCCGAAGGTTAAATTCTATCTAGGTGATGTTCGTGACAAACGAAGTGTAGATTATGCAATGAATAATGTTGATTTCATTTTTCATGCGGCTGCGCTGAAACAAGTACCCTCCTGTGAGTTCTTCCCAATCGAGGCTGTTAACACCAATGTTTTAGGTACACAAAATGTATTGGATTCAGCACACCAGCACAAGGTAAAAAAAATGATAGTTCTAAGTACCGACAAAGCAGTTTATCCGATCAATGCAATGGGAATGTCAAAAGCCCTGATGGAAAAAGTGATGCAAGCTAAAGCCCGCTCGATGAATAACGATTCTTCAACTGTTTTTTGCGGTACCCGTTATGGTAATGTAATGGCTTCAAGAGGATCGGTCATTCCTTTGTTTATTGAACAAATCAAAGCTGGAAATGACTTAACAGTAACTGACCCAAATATGACGCGCTTTATGATGACGCTGGAAGATGCAGTAGATTTGGTAATTTATGCCTTTCAAAATGGTGAGAATGGGGATATGTTTGTTCAGAAATCACCTGCATCAACCATAGGTGATTTAGCACAGGCCTTAATTAAATTATATAATTCAAAAAGTAAAATTAGAATTATCGGTACACGCCATGGTGAAAAGCTGTACGAAACATTGGTCAACAGAGAAGAAATGGCCAAAGCTCAGGAATTGGAAAAGTATTTCAGAATTCCTGCTGATAATCGTGGATTGTATTATGAAAGTTACTTCAGTGAAGGTAAAGAGTATGTTTCACAGGTAGATGAATATAACTCGCACAACACAAAAAGGTTGGATGTTCAGAGCACGATAAAATTACTGCATGCACTTCCTATGATAAGAAAAGACATTGTAGGAGCCGGAGATTAACAGAAAAAAGTAAAATGTTAAAAATAGGAATTACTGGTCAGGCAGGTTTTATCGGAACACATCTGTATAATACGTTGGGTTTATATTCTGATAAATTTGAAAGGGTTTTGTTTGAAGATGAATTTTTTCTGAATTCTAATGAAATAGAAAGTTTTGTAACTCAATGCGATGTCATTGTTCATTTGGCAGCTATGAACCGGCACGCTAATCCTGAGGTCATTTACAAAACCAATATAGATTTAGTGAACCGATTGACGAAAGCCTGTGAAAAAACAAAATCTACTCCCTATATTTTATTTTCATCTTCCACTCAGGAAGATTTAGACAATTTATATGGTAAATCCAAAAGAGAAGGCCGTCAGTTACTAGAACAATGGGCAGAAAAAAATAAGGCACAATTTACAGGGTTTATTATTCCCAATGTTTATGGCCCCTTTGGACAACCTTTTCACAATTCGGTTGTAGCTACTTTTTGTTATCAATTAACCCACCACGAAACACCAAAAATTGATGTTGATGGACAGCTCAGGCTAATTTATATTGGAGAATTGATTCAACATTTTATAGAAAGAATTCTGGTAATAGCAAAAGATCAAAAGGTGAATAATTCATCGTTTACCGAAATTGTTCAAGTTCCCCACTCTTCAGAAATTCAAGTTTCAACACTACTAGAAAAACTAACCGAATACCGTGATAATTATATTGATAATGGCACCATTCCCAATCTGGACAATGAAATTGACAGAAACCTTTTCAATACTTTCCTGTGTTACATTGATCACTCAACATTTTTTCCTTTTAAACTTAAACTAAACGCTGACAACAGAGGTGCCTTTGTTGAAACTATGAGACTTAACAGCGGAGGACAAGTATCTTTCTCAACCACTGTTCCCGGTATAACGCGAGGAAATCATTTTCATACCCGAAAGTTAGAACGATTTGCAATTATTAAAGGCAAAGCAAGAATAGAGATTCGACAAATAGGAACAGACAAAGTAATTTCATTTGAATTGGATGGAAAAGAGCCATCCTTCGTTGATATGCCCATTTGGTTTACTCATAATATTACCAATATCGGGGATGAAGAATTAATTACAATTTTCTGGATTAGTGAGCATTTTTCTAATCGTGATACAGATACTTTTTTTGAATTGGTATCTAGATAATTATCTGAGAAACTTCGGTCTTCGGTCCTCCGATTTCCGGTAATTCTAATAAATATGAAAAAACTTAAAGTTCTCACAGTAGTGGGCACTCGCCCTGAAATCATTCGTTTGTCTGAAGTTATTAAAAAACTTGATAAAACACAGAGTATTCAGCACATCCTTGTACATACCGGTCAGAATTATGATTACGAGTTGAACGAAGTGTTTTTTAAAGACCTGGGATTGCGACAGCCTGACCATTTTTTAAATGCAGCCGGCGTGAATGCTTCTGTGACTATTGGGCAAATTATCATCAACATTGATACTGTTCTGGAACAAGAAAAACCAGATGCTTTTTTGGTATTAGGCGATACAAATAGTTGTTTGTGTGCAATTCCTGCGAAAAAAAGACAGATTCCAATCTTTCATATGGAAGCAGGTAACCGATGTTTTGATCAGCGGGTGCCTGAAGAAACCAACAGGAAAATTGTGGATCATATTTCTGATATTAATCTTACCTACAGCGATATTGCGCGTGAATATTTATTAAGCGAAGGGTTGTCGGCCGACAGGATTATAAAAACCGGGAGCCCGATGTTTGAAGTATTGAATGCGAATATGGTTAAAATCGATTCTTCAAAAATCTTAGGTGAATTATCGCTTGATAAGGAAAAGTATTTTGTGGTTTCGGCACACCGTGAGGAAAATATTGATTCAATTAACTTTGAAAAACTGGTTGCAGTTCTTAATCTGATTGCTGAAAAGTACCAATTTCCCATTATCTTTTCCACACATCCCAGAACGAGAAATAAAATTAACGAAAAAGGTATTCATTTTCATCCACTAATTCAATTGATGAAACCCTTAGGTTTTCATGATTACAATCACCTCCAAATGAACGCCTTTGCAGTTTTATCAGATAGCGGTACTATCTCTGAAGAATCTTCTATTTTAAATTTTCCTGCTTTAAATATAAGAGATACACATGAACGGCCTGAAGCAATGGAGGAAGCATCGGTTATTATGGTTGGGATGAAAACAGAGCGGATAATGCAGGCTTTGGAAGTTTTAAAAAACCAGAAAAGAGGAAAAACAAGATCATTTCGGCAAGTTGCGGATTATACAATGCCAAATGTTTCAGAAAAAGTTGTCAGGGTTATTTTGAGCTATACCGATTATGTAAACCGGGTTATTTGGAATAAACATTCATGAAGCTGTTTCTGATAGTTGACGATTACATGCCACACAGCGTGAAGATTGCTGCGAAAATGATGCACGATCTGGCATTGGAGTTTCTTGCAATGGGACATGAAGTAACTGTTCTGACACCTGATTCAACAATAAAACGTTCTTTCGAATTTGGAAATATTGATGGTATTAACCTGGTATATTTCAAGTCAGGAAAAATTAAAAATATTAGCAGAGCTCAAAGAGCCGTTAATGAAAGCCTTTTATCGGTGAATGCCTGGGAGAGAACCAAGAATTATTTGAAATCTAATCGCCACGATGCAATAATCTATTATTCACCAACTATTTTTTGGGGCCCGTTGGCGAAAAAATTAAAAAAATTGTGGGGAGCTAAATCCTATTTGATACTTCGCGACATTTTCCCCCAATGGACAATTGATAATGGCCTGTTAAGCAAACGGTCTCTTGCTTACTCCTACTTCAAATACTTTGAAAGGATTAATTACAAAAACGCCGATAAAATAGGGGTGATGTCGCCCTCAAACCTGGCATTATTTCAGGCATCAAAAAAAGATATATCGAAATTTGAAGTGCTTTTTAATTGGGCCAAAATAGGAGAGCACAACAGCAATAATTCACAATTTCGCAAGCAATTACATCTCGAAGGGAAAATTGTATTTTTCTATGGAGGTAATATTGGCCATGCTCAAAATATGCTTAATTTGATCCAACTTGCCACTAAACTTAAAGACAATCCAAGGGCCCACTTTTTGTTTGTAGGAAAAGGCGATGAGAAAGACTTAATGCTAAATGAGAAAGAAAAGCACCAACTTACAAATATTACATATTTGCCACCAGTCGATCAAAAAACTTATTTTGAAATGTTAAATGAATTTGATATAGGTCTGTTTAGCTTACACCCAGACCACAAAACGCATAATTTTCCGGGAAAAATTCTTGGCTACATGGAATATTCAAAACCAATTTTAGGTTCAGTAAATGTAGGAAATGATTTGAAAGAAATAGTAAACAAGGCAGAAGCAGGGTATATTTTTGATACCGGAGATAATAATGCGCTATATGAATCAGCTATAGAATTAATTAACTCAGAAGTGCTTCGTAAAAATATGGGCGAAAATGCAAAGAAACTTCTCATAAACAACTTCTCAGTTGAACAGGCATGTACGCAAATTCTAAATAGCTTGCAATTTACATAGTAGTGCTATTCACAAGTTTAAATAAAATGAAATAATTTGTCTATCGAGAATGGTATTTTATCTGTTATTTATTGAATAAAAAAAATAAAATGAAAATAATCTCTGTTGTAGGCGCAAGGCCAAATTTTATGAAAATAGCTCCGTTTATCAGGGCAATTAATGATTACAATATTCAAAATCCGAAATCCACTATTGAACATATTCTGGTGCATACCGGGCAGCATTATGATGACCGCATGTCAAATGCATTTTTCGAAGCTCTGAACATTCCGGATGCTGATATCAACCTGGGAGTTGGCTCCGGCAGCCATGCCGAACAAGTTGGCAATACTATGATTGCCTTTGAAAAAGTTCTTGAAAAGGAAAAACCTGATTGGGTTATTGTTGTTGGAGATGTTAATGCCACGCTCGCCTGCTCGGTAACCGCGAAAAAACAACACATTAAAGTTTGCCATATCGAAGCAGGTTTGAGAAGCTATGATATGAAAATGCCTGAAGAAATCAACCGCCTGGTTACCGACCGCCTTTCAGATTTATTGCTGACACCCGATCAGCTTTCTTCGGAAAACCTCAAGGGTGAAGGTGTTCCGGATGATAAAATTGTTTTTGTTGGAAATATCATGATTGACACTTTGGAGGCAAATCGCGAAAAAGCAGCAAAGCTGAAACCATCAGAAATAATTAAAAATAATATGCTAGATGTGCAGGAAAAAAAACTCAAAGTATCTGATACTTTGACCCGGCAGAAATATGCACTGATGACTATGCACCGCCCGTCGAACGTGGATAAGAAAGAAATTCTTACTCCTTTAGTTGAATTGCTTGTGGATGAATTTTCAAAAGAGATGCCGCTCCTCTGGCCCATTCATCCCAGGGCATTAAACCGCCTTAAAGAATTTGGGTTATTTGAAAAAGTGTTGCTGCACGATGGTATTATCTTGCTTCATCCGCTTGGTTATCATGAAATGCTGAGGTTAAATATGGAAGCCCGCCTGATTCTAACCGATAGTGGTGGTTTGCAGGAAGAAAGCTGTGTTTTAGGCACTCCCTGCCTGACCATGCGCTGGAATACTGAAAGGCCGATAACCTTAAAAGAACATGGCGGCGCCAGTGTTTTGGTTGGCAACAATGTTGAAAGGATTAAAAAAGAATTTCATGAAACACTTTCCCAAACCAGGAAACCTCAGCGACCATTGTTATGGGACGGGAAAACAGCGATGAGGTGTGTGGAGGCTATTGTGAATTTTGAGAAAAGATGAAGATACTCTCTTTCGATATAGAAGACTGGTTCCACATTTTTAATCCTGCATTTGCCGGGCACGTGGAAAAGTGGGATAAACTGCCTTCGCAAGTTGTAGCTGAAACAGAGTGGATACTTGATTTTCTTGAAAAAAACCAATTAAAGGCTACTTTTTTTTGCCTGGGCTGGGTGGCCGGTAAGAACCCTCAACTGATTAAAAAAATAGTTGAAAACGGACATGAACTGGCTGCACATTCTTATCTGCATCGAAAAGTAGGAGACATTTCTGAAAAAGTATTTTTTGAAGATACAAGCCGTTCGATTAATATTTTGGAAGAAATCACAGGAAACAAAATAACTGCTTTCAGGGCACCGGGATTTTCTTTTAACGAACATACAAAATGGGCTTTTAGCATATTGCACGAATTGGGAATTACTGAGGATAGCTCACTAAAATCAGGCTTGCGATTCGGAAAAAAAATAATTCCAAATGAGCCATTTTTAATGGATGTCGCCGGGTTTTCAATCAAAGAGTTTCCCACCCGCACATATTCATTTTTAGGTAATAAAATCATTTATTCAGGTAGTGGTTATTTCAGGTTATTCCCTTACCAATTTGTTAAAAACAGGTTTTTATCATCTGAATATGAAATGTCATATTTCCATCCAAGAGATTTCGATTCAATGATTCATACTTACTACAAAGGCCATCCTATTCTTCAACTAAGGTACCGATTGGGCACTGACAGTTCAAAAAATAAAATGAACCAGTTTGTTAAAGATTTTGATTTTATTACACTTAAAGAAGCTGATAAATTGATTGATTGGGCCCATGTTCCACATCTGGAAATTGTTGAATAATTTTGAATTTTTAAATGCTATTTGTTCAGAAAGAAATAAGCAAATTGATATACTTTTGCAATATCAAACAAACTACTAAATGAGGTTCTTACTATTCAACGAAGCTTATATTCCGCTCGAAGCATTCCTTCTGGCTTTTTTGATAACTTACGTTGCTATACCATCGGTTGTAGATGTAGCAAAGCTGAAAAACCTGTATGCTGTGGAAAACGAGCGTACATCACACAAAAGCAGTATTCCTACCCTTGGCGGTTTCGCGGTTTTTTCAGGATTTATTGTCTCGGTGATGATATTTGCCTACATTCCGAATATTCCCTATTTGCAATATATTGTTGCAGGAATGCTGATTGTGTTTCTTCTGGGTTTGAAAGACGATGTGATTGCCCTTGCTCCCATGACCAAAATTGTAGGTGAAGTAATTGCAGCCACTATTATTATCGATCTGGGAAATGTGAGAATTAGCGGTCTTTACGGATTCATGGGAATTACCAGCATTGGGCCATATACCAGCGACCTGCTGAGCATTTTTGTAATAATTGCCATTGTAAACGCTTTTAATTTAATTGATGGAATTGATGGCCTCGCCTCCGGAGTGGGAATTATTGCCGGCCTCACCTTTGGTTTTTGGTTTTACCTGGCCGGCTACACACAGATAGCCATCCTGGCTTTTGCCTTGGTTGGAGCGCTGTTGGCATTTTTCTTTTACAATGTTTTTTCTGTAAAGAATAAAATTTTTATGGGCGATATTGGTTCGCTGGTATTGGGGTTTACTATGTCCATTTTTGCCATAAAATTCAATGAACTTAACTCCACCTATATGGGTGATTTCCGAATAGTTGCCGCACCCGCAGTTTCAATCGGGATTTTAATTGTTCCCATTTACGATACCATCAGGGTATTTACTTTGCGCATTCTCAAAGGCCGTTCACCTTTTTCTGCTGACCGACAGCATGTGCACCATTATATGGTTGACATAACCGGTAGCCACAAAAAAGCAACTGCTATTATTCTCGCAGTGAATGTTGCTTTTATCGCCATAGCAATACTTTTGTCCGACCTTAGAATTTACCAACTCACTATTATTTTACTCGCGCTGGCAGCAATATGCTCGGCAATTCCTTTTTTCATTTTAAAGAAAAAAAATGCGCTTTTGGCAAATGAAAACCAAAGTTTGAATTAAAAAGGTTTTTAAAGAATTTCTTTTGAAAAAAATATTCCTTTTTTTTGCTTTCATTTTTTCTTCCTCCTTGCTGGTTTCACAAAACCTGTACACTTATCTGAACAACGATTACAATTACGAAATTCAAAAAGCACTGTATTCAAACGAAGTCCATTTTCACACTTCTATCCAGCCCTGGCGAACGGGGGATATCAAGCAAGTTGTGAATTACGATTCGTTGTTGCAATTGGGAAGAATGAATAAGGAAATTTCGAAAAAAGGCTGGCAAAAAACCTGGAACAAGGCTTTCAATGATAATGTAGTTTCCCTTTACAAAGAAGACTTTTGGTTTGCCCTCAACCCCCTGCTTAATTTTGATTTTGGCCAGGAATTTAATGAGAATAAATCATCTTACATCAACACGCGCGGTTTTGAAGCCAAAGGCGAACTTGGAAAATATTTTGCTTTTTACACCAACTTCCTCGAAAACCAGGGCACATTTGTGAATTATTTGGACGAAAATATTACAGTTACAAAAGTTGTCCCAGGTCAGGGTTTGGTTAGAGGGTATGGAAATGAAGGGTATGATTATGCTTCATCTACGGGTTACATTTCTTTTTCTGCAAAAAAATATTTCAATTTCCAGTTAGGTTATGGGAAAAATTTCATAGGCGATGGCTACCGTTCTTTACTGCTTTCCGACAATGCCTTCAATTATCCTTTCTTTAAATTCAATATCAATTTCTGGAACATCAATTACATGGTCATTTACAACCAAATGCTGGATATTAATGTAAAAATAAGTCCGAATTTAGGATACATGAAAAAGTACAGCACAACGCACTACTTGTCGTGGGCAGCTTCAAAAAGGTTTAACATAGGCATTTTTGAAACTATTGTCTGGCAAGGACAGGACAGCACCGGCTACCGTGGGTTTGATGTGGCTTACCTGAACCCGATTATTTTCCTGAGACCTGTTGAATTTTCGCTCGGCTCGCCCGATAATGCTTTGCTGGGTATAAACGCAAGCTACATAGTTGGAAAACACAATACTTTTTACGGGCAATTTATCATTGATGAATTTAAACTGGCTGAATGGACAAGCGGAGACGGCTGGTGGGGAAATAAGTTTGGTTTCCAGGTTGGGTTTAAAACCTACGATGTTTTTAAAATAAAAAACCTCTATTTCCAGACTGAATACAACGAAGTACGGCCTTACACCTATGCACACTCCTCTTCGATTAAAAATTACGGGCACTACAACGCTGCACTGGCTCATCCAATTGGCGGCAATTTCAAGGAGTCGGTTACTTTTTTAAAATATCATTACAAGCGCCTGTACTTCAGCTATGAGTTTCAATACGCCCAAATCGGTGAAGATATTGACACGCTGAACTATGGCCGGAACATTTATCTTTCCTATAATACACGTGTTTCAGATTATAACAATTACACCGGCCAGGGTTTGAAAACTTCAGTAATTTACAACAATATTACCGCCAGTTTCCTTATCAACCCTTCCTACAACCTCAACCTGGCTATTGGCTATACTTACCGCAGTTCGAAAAACGACGTCGAAACCCTGAACACTTCCTTTTTCCACATTGGCCTGCGAACCTCTATTGGCAGGCATTATTACGATTTTTAAAAGGCTTCAAACAATTTGTTTGTAACTTCGCACTTGAAGAAACGGACAAAATGGAATGCCAGGCTTTTTAAAACTTCCCACACACAGCGCCATCATCAATTGGGATGAACTGGTTCAGGCCAATTCCAATCTGCCCACCGTCGCGCACAATCCCCACTTCTTTCCTTTTTTTTCCGGCTTCCTTTCGCTTTCACCTTATTATTTTATTCTGAAGGAAAACGATGTTGCTGTTGGTTTATTCCCAATCGTTAAGACCGGGAACCAATTCATCAGCATGCCTCATTTTTCTTATGGCGGAATTTTTTGGTTATTAAAAAGAAGATTTGAAGAAGAAAATATTATTCAGCAAATAATTTCCGGAATTGAACAAGAAAAACTGGAAGCCGGCTTTTATACCCTTGATATTTCAGGTTGTAAAAATGAAAAATTTCCTACCGGGAAAATTGAGATCAGGGGTGAAACACCTTTTTTTGGAAATATTTTTTCAGAAAAAACCAGGCATTTTATTTCCTTAAAAAAAACAAAAGAGGCACAATTGGAAAGCTTTTCCTCTAATCTCAGAAGGAAAATAAACAAAGCTGAAAGGAACGGAATTGAAATTAAAAATGGAAAAGACGAACTGCTTGACGACTTTGTGAACGTGTACCAGAAAAACATGCACAAGCTTGGCTCGCCTGCCTTTGGCAAAAGTTTTTTTCGGGCATTGCTGGAAATTCCAGGCGCAAATGCCAGCATTTATATTGCCTGTTATTTCAACAAACCTGTAGGTGCTGCGTTTTGCCTTTCTTATTTCGGTTTTACTGAAAACGTTTGGTTCTCAACAATTTCAAAATATAATAATTTATACCCGGCCTATTTGCTGCACTGGAAAATGATAGAAGGTGCAATAATTCAGAAAAAGAAGATTTATTCCTTTGGAAGAAGCACTACCAGCAGTGGTGTTCATGAGTTTAAAAAACAGTGGCAAGCCGAAGAAAAACCGCTTTATTTTTCAAATTCCAAGCCGGAAATATTCAATTTAAAAAACCAAAAGTGGCTTACTAAAATCTGGAAGCTATTGCCACCTTTTGTTGTGAATAATGTCGGGCCAATTGTTGCAAAAAGGATTTATTGAGTTTTGACACTTGTATATTTCGGCCTTATTTTCTCAACCCAAATTACCCAAAGCGTAAAAATGATAACATAGAAAAACGGACGCAAAATCCAGTCGTGGGCAAAATGCCAGTAATCGGGCCAGTTTTCAATTATAACTGAAAGTATAATTATCCGCAAAATATTATTCAGGTGAATAATAAAAATCCCGAGTGGGATATACCAAAGTTTATGTTTCCATGGGCCTGGAAACAGCAGCATCAGCACTGTCCACTGGTAGAATTGTTTCAACCCTGAACAGGAGCCGTTCACCTCGATATAGCCATTAATATCAGGAAAATAAATTGTCGTATTTAAAGTTCTGATATTGTAACCCAGTACGTGCAAATCGAACCAGGAACTAGCCAAAAAAACCTGCTTGGCCATAAATTGCTCCATTTGATCGAATGAGGCAAAATTGTACAAAAAGCTTTTCAAGCCAAAATCCCACCAAAGAAAATGAAAGAAAACGATGATGATTGAAAACAGGGCTACATCAACCAGAGGACCCAGTTTATTTTTTTTAATAAAAGAATTAATTTTTGAAAATGAGTCCTTTATCACTGCCGAAAGTATTGAGCAGCAAAGAAACAAAAAAACCTGTTTCTTTCCCTGAAAATTACTTCTATTTAATACCTAAAACACATTCATTTATTACTTTATCTGTCGGATTTTCAACAATTCTTGTACTTTTGTACTCTTTTAAAAAATTGAAATTTTCTAACAATAAAATATAACGAAATGAAAAGAAGTTTTTTTAGTTTGCTTATGGTTTTGGCTATGGTTTTTGTTTTTTCAGGAAAACAACTTACGGCCTGCACCAATTACCTGGTTACCAAAGGCGCATCGGTTGATGGTTCAACTATGATTTCCTATGCCGCTGATTCACACCTGCTTTATGGAGAATTGTACTACTGGCCTGCCGGTGAACATGCCGAAGGCACCATGATGGATGTGTATGAATGGGATACAGGAAAATGGCTGGGAAAAATAAAACAAGCTGCTAAAACCTACAATGTGGTTGGAAATATGAATGAAAACCAGGTGGCTATTGGTGAAACAACTTATGGCGGACGTGAACAGCTGGTTGATACAACCGGAATTATTGATTACGGCAGCCTGATATATATTACGCTGCAAAGAGCAACTTCTGCCCGCGACGCAATCCGTATCTTTAATCAATTGGTTAATGAATATGGTTATTATAGTTCCGGCGAATCTTTTAGTATTTCAGATAAGGATGAGGTTTGGATTTTGGAAATGATTGGAAAAGGCACCGGAAAAAAAGGTGCTTTGTGGGTTGCCCGTCTGATTCCTGATGGCTATGTTTCAGGCCATGCCAACCAGGCACGTATTACCACTTTCCCGCTTGCCGATGGAAAAACTTCAATTACCAATAAAGAAATTGATAAAATAAATAACCCGTCTGTTGTTTGCATTTATGCATCAGACGTGATTAGTTTTGCCAAAGAACACAATTACTACAAAGGGCCTGATAAGGATTTCAGTTTTTCAGATGTTTATGCACCCGTTGGCTTTGGTGGTGCCCGTTTTTGCGAAATCCGTGTTTGGACTATGTTCAACAAAGTTTCCGGTGGAATGGATGAGTCGTGGGAATATGTAAAGGGAAATATTCATCATCCTGTTGCTCACGTTGAGGGAGAGCCATTAACACCAGAAAATTTTGCCTCGAACCGCATGCCTTTGTGGGTGAAACCAACCAAGAAAATAAGTGTTCACGATATGATGGAATTCATGCGCGACCACCTCGAGAATACAGAGTTGGACATGAGCCAGGACGCCGGTGCAGGTTCTTATGGACTGCCATACCGTTGGCGTCCGCTAACATGGCAGGTTGACAGTGTAACTTATTGCAACGAGCGTGCTACAGCAACACAGCAAACAGGTTTTTCGTTTGTTACCCAGTCACGCAATTGGCTGCCTGATGCTATTGGTGCCATCATTTGGTGGGGAGTTGACGATGCTTCCGGAACGGTTTATATGCCTATGTATGCAAGCATTACTAAAATTCCTTACAATTTTGAAGTAGGTAACGGGGCCCTTATGGAATGGTCGGAAACTTCAGGTTTCTGGATTTTCAACCAAATGCAGAATTTTGCCTACACCCGCTACAATGCTATTCATCCTGATGTACAGGCTGTTCAATATAAATTAGAAACTGAATTTATCGAGTTCACACCTGCAATTGACGCTGCCGCAAAATCGCTGTATGAAACTAACCCCTCATTGGCAGTTGCTTACCTGACTGATTATTCAAATGGAGTTGGTGACCGTGTTTTCAAAACATGGAAAACACTTTACACCGAAATGTTCATGAAATACATGGACGGCAACATCAAAACAAGAAGAGAAGTACCTGCCGGATATTTATATGTAACTCCGAATTTAAAACAACCGGGTTACAGCCCTGAAGTTTATAAGGAAATAGTTGACGATACGGGTGATAAATTGAAAGTTATAGGAAGCGCTCATTAAGTTTCTTCCTATTTTATTTGGTAATGTTAAAAGGCATTTATTCATCTTAAAATTGTTTTGTTTGTCTAACGAAATTCCAATGTTAATTGGTTTTTAGTTCACTCATATTTTTATACGTTTTCCTGCCTGTTGTTCTCATCCTTAACTGGTTAGCAGGAAAAGAGCTGAGAAATGGCTTGTTGCTGTTTGCCAGCCTGGCTTTTATTGCCTGGGGTGGTGTTAGCCTTACCTTGATTTTAATTCTTTCACTGGTTGTAAATTATTTTACCGGGCTGCTTGTAGATTTTTTCAAGGAAAAGGGCAAAGCGAAGATTTTTCTGATAATAGGTTTAATTCTGAACTTTGGAATACTGGGTTTTTTCAAGTATGCCAACTGGATGGTTGACAACATCAATTTTATATTTTCCTACTTTGGCGATTACCACATAGAAAACCCGGGTATCATTTTACCTCTCGGAATTTCATTCTACACTTTCCAGGCAGTATCCTACATTGTTGATGTTTACAGAAATGAAGCTAAGGTTGAAAAAAATTTTTTTACCCTGGCATTGTACATTTCCATGTTTCCCCAGTTAATTGCCGGGCCAATTGTTCGTTATCAGCTTATAGCCGGGCAATTGATTAACCGGCCAAACCACCGAGCCAATTTTACTTATGGCATCCAGCGCTTTACTTTGGGATTGGTTAAAAAAGTGCTGCTTGCCAACCAATTCGGCTCTGTTGCCGACCAAATGTTCGGTATTCAGGTTTCTGATATCAATTCCACTTCAGCCTGGATTGGCGTATTCGCCTACACCATGCAGATTTATTTCGATTTTTCCGGTTATTCCGATATGGCTATCGGACTTGGGCGAATGCTGGGTTTCAGGTTTCCCGAAAATTTCAATTTTCCATATATTTCAAAATCAGTGAGGGAATATTGGCAGCGCTGGCATCTTACACTTACCGCCTGGTTCAAGAACTACCTTTATTTCCCGCTTGGCGGAAGCAGGGGAGGCAAATCACAAACCATTCGCAACCTGCTGATTGTATTTCTCGCAACTTCGGTGTGGCATGGAGCAAGCTGGAACTTTGTTATCTGGGGAATGACCCACGGGGTTTTCATGCTGCTCGAATATTTGGGTTGGGGAAAGATTCTACAAAAGCTATACTGGCCGTTTCAACATTTCTACGCACTGTTTATCATCGCAGTTACACGGGTTTTTTTCCGTTCGGAAACATTGGAATATGCCTGGCCTTTTTTCCTGCAATTGTTCACTTTCGATTTCGAGGGCCTTCCCCGCGAAACTATTCCATACGTGTTGGATATCAAGTTTTTTACTTTGTCAATTATCGGTATCATCAGCTCTACAATGTTTTGGGTTTGGTTGGGAAATAAAATTGAAACCTGGCACAAAAACCTGCCCATGAACTACAAAAATCTGCTCACTAACCTGGGCCAGGTTGGTTTGTCTATTGTTATTATTTTTGCCCTTGCCCTTTGCACAATGATGCTCACTTCCGACTCGTACAATCCTTTCATTTATTTCAGGTTTTAAAATATAGCAAAGCAGAAATGAAGAATTACAGGATAAAATACTACTTGTTGCCGGCACTCTTTCTGGCTTTCTTGCTATTACCTTTTTTGAATGAAGAATTTCAGTTTTTCGATCCTGGCGAAACAAACGAAAAACGTGAACTTGCTGATAAACCTATTTTGAGTCTTGATTCCATCGATCAGTTTCCTCCAGCCTATGATGCATACTTAGGCGACCATTTCAACCTTAGAAATTTTTATATCAAATGGCACAGTTATGTTGATTATAAATTTTTAAATAAATCATCTTATCCCGATTTGGTGGTTGTTGGTAAAAAGGGTTGGCTTTTTTATAACGAAGGCCTCTTTCCGGTTGACTGGAAGAGTAATTATTTTTCGAACAAAGAAATGCAACAGTTCGCAAGCTTAATCCAGAAAAGGACTGAATATTACAAAAGCCTTGGAACAGATTATTACGTGTTCATTATTCCAAACAAGCAAACCGTTTACTCTGAATTTCTTCCAAACAGGCTTGATATGAAAGAGACTTGCGAAACTGAAAACAGAATCGACCAGTTGCTTGCATATTACACTGACACCACCGGACTTCAAAATGTGGTTTACCTCCGCCAGATACTGCTTAATATGAAAAAGGAGGGTTTGTTGTATAAAAAACTTGATCATCATTGGAATGATCTTGGTTCATTTTATGCCTCTTCTTTTATTTTAGAAAAAATTTCGGAAGACAACCCAAATTTGAAGAATGTACTAAACCTGGATAATTTTGAGGTTTATTATGATGAAAAATATGCTGGTGATTTAACAGCTATGCTGGGCATTGAGAACCTTTGTTCTGAAGAATTACCATACTTGAAATGCATTAATTCCTCCCTGAATCTGGAAATTGGAAATCTGCGATATTATACACCCCTTCAGCATTTTCCCTATCCTGATGAATACGAAAAAGTAATGACTACCGGCGACACTTCTTTACCAAAAGCAGTCATCATCCGCGATTCATTTGCAAGTTTTATGCTCTGGCAATTAAGTTACGGCTTTAACGAGACAATTTATATTTGGGATTTTTGGAATTATGGCTTAAATGCGGAAATAATTGAAAAAGAGAGGCCGGAATTTGTCATCAACATTCTTGTTGAGAAAAATGTGGAGACCCTTATTAAAAGTAAAAAATAGTTTGCGCTGAAAGGATTTGTTTAAAATTCCTTTCATTGGAAAATCATGAAATTGAATTGCTTACTTTTGATTTTTCTGAATCTATTTTTATGAAAATAAAGATAATTGCGACCTTCACAGCATTGCTTTTTGGTTTAGCCGGCTATTCATGCACCAATATTTTGGTAACTAAAGGAGCTTCGGCCGATAGCTCAACTTTCCTTGTTTATACCAACGATGGCGAATGGTTGTATCATTTGGATGTCAGCCCGGCCAAAGACTTCCGGGAAGGTGATTCAATTGTTTACTTCAGCATGTCGGGGAAGAGGTTTGCAATACCCCAGGTTCAACATACCTATGCATTGATAGGCTTTCAGATGAATGAATTTCAGCTTTCAATCGGCGAAACGACTTTTTTAGGCAGGGAAGAATTGTGGGATAAGAATCAACCATTAAAATATTGGGAATTGATGCGGCTGGGCCTTGAACGTGCCCGCACAGCCAGGGAAGCTATTGAGGTGATGACAACGCTTGCCGAAAAATATGGGTATGGCAGCGAAGGGGAGACATTTTCAATTGCCGATCCAAACGAAGCCTGGTTGCTTGAAATGATTGGAACTGGTGGAAAAGGAGGTGCCATTTGGATTGCCCGAAGAGTGCCTGATGGATATATGACTGCTCACGCTAACCACGCCAGAATTGGAGAAATTCTAAAAAATGATCCTGAGAATTGTCTCTATTCTGAAAATATTTTTTCATTCGCAGTCGAAAATGAATTTTATAACCCGTCTTCAGGAAAACCATTCAGGTTTAACGATGCCTACGACCCGCCATCTGCCGATCATTTAAAATATTCTGAATCAAGGGTCTGGAGCGTTTTCCGTAGGGCAGCACCTAGCGGAAACTTTTCATCTGATTACCACCGTGGAGTTGCAGGTGCTGAGCCATATCCATTATTTATTAAACCCGATAAAAAATTAAACCTGGAAAATATCTTTGCCCTGGTGCGCGATCACTATGAAGGAACGCCTTTCGATATGACTTCCGGCCCGGCAGCAGGCGGCTTTGGAAATCCAAACCGGCCCCGGCCTTTGTACTGGGAAATTGACAGTATTCAATATTCCTGGGAAAGGCCAATTTCAACCTATAATACAGCCTTTTCCTTTGTTGCCCAAATGCGAAATTACCTTCCTGATGAAGTGGGTGGCGTTGTTTGGTTTGGTGTTGACGATACCTACACCACCTGCTATTTTCCAATTTATTGCCAATCTGTTTCTATTCCTGTTTCTTTTCAAACAGGCGACATCAACCAATATTCCAGCGAATCGGCATGGTGGGTGTTTAATTTTGTAGCAAACCTGGCCAATGTCCGTTATAATGATATGGTTGCAGATATTCAAAAGGTTCAACAAAAAACAGAATTGCAATTTATTCAACAACAATATGCCGTTGAATCAGCGGCACTTTTACTCGATAAACCCGGTAGGATATTATTTCTTTCAAACTATACGGTTATGGCTGGCGACAAGGTTCACCAGGAGTGGAAGCAACTTGGAAATTATTTGCTGACAAAATACAATGACGGTTATATTAAAAATCCGCAAGGTAAAATACAGGAAATTAGTTATCCTGATAATTGGCTGGAAACAATAATTGAGCTTGAGCCGAATAAATATCAGGTTGGCGGAAAACGAAAATCAAATTATTAGCGTTTGCATTTAGTAGTGAATGTAATTAACTTTGCACTTTAAATACTCTAAGACATGGAAAACGAAATGAATAATGAAGTAAATCAGAACCATCCGGCAGTTACAAACCGCTGGCTGTATATTTTATTGGTGGTTCTGGCACTTGGAATTATCGGCCTGTCTGTCTGGCTGATTTCTCTGAAAGGTGAAATGAATGACTTATTGGTAGAAAAAAATGTTCAGAAATATACTTTGGAACAGGAGCTTGAACAACTGATGGCCGACCATGTACTATTAAAGGAATCTTATGGCGAAGTTTCCGATTCCTTGGCTACTCTCGATAGCCTTATCCAGGCAAATGCTGCTGAAATAAAGGAATTGCTTAATTATAAATGGGAATTTTTTACTGTGAAAAAGAAACTGGACAAACTTCAGAAAGTTGCCCAGGGTTATGTTAGGCAAATGGATTCGATTGTAACAGTAAACCAGGAATTGACCCAGGAAAACTTCCAGATAAAAGAAGAAATAAAGCAACAGAAACGTGAATATAAAAACCTTGAAAAAGTTAGGGATGATTTGAATACAAAGGTTGACGAAGCATCTATTTTAAGTGTGTATAACCTGCAAGGCACTCCTGTTTACATGAAAGGTGGTGGTAAAGAAGTAGAGACTGATAAGATAAGGCGCGTAAACAGGATAAGGGTTTGTTTTACCGTTGGTGCCAACACCATTGTTGAGCCGGGTTCGAAAACGCTCTATGTACGTATTGCGCAGCCCGATAAGGAAATACTGGTTCCGGGCAGGGGAAAGGAATATTCTTTCATTTCAAACGGTGAAACTTTGCAATATTCTATCAAAAAAGACTTTAATTATCAGAATGAGGCTTTTCAAGTTTGTGTAAACTGGGATAAACGAGATACACAGGAAATGTTTGCAGGAACCTATCATGTGGATATTTTTGATGGCGACAACAACATAGGTCACACAACTTTTACATTAAAGTAAGACTGATTTGCTTTTTATAATTTGGCGGATTGTATTTTTTGCCAAAAAACACACGAAATTAGAACTTAGGTTCTCAAAGCCCACAGACTAAAAGCTATCTACTTTCTTCCATAATCTGCCGGAATTTCACCCCATTCCTCGGTATTCCATTTTAAGATATTGGTAGTAAAACTATTTTCCTTTAACCACAAAATGGCTTTATCAATGGCCTGAAACAGCTCTGCATTTTTTGCGTTTCGTTCCATTTTTGTATTAATGCGTTTGTTGCGCACCCAAGCAATAGCCGTTTTCGAATCGGAATATATCGGGTAATCCAGTTTATTTTTTTTCAGCCATGCCAAACCCAGAACGATAGCTAAAAATTCGCCAATATTGACAGTTCCAAGCGGATAGGGGCCCCGCTCAAAAAGTGGTGTTTCAGTAGCTGTGAACACGCCACGAAATTCAAGTTTGCCGGGGTTTCCGGCACAGGCGGCATCTACTGAAATACTTTCCAAAATGGGTTTCGTTTTTGTATTAAGTTCAAACAAATCCTTTTTCCCCTTTTGTTCTTTTATGGTTTCATAAGATTTTGAAAAGGCGTAATCGGCTTCTTCCCTGGTGGTAAATGACTTGTATTTCGCACCTTCAACTCCCGTTACCTGTTTTTTACATTCTTCCCAGGTGGAATAAATACCGGGCCGATGTCCCTTCCAAACCACGTAAAATTTGTTTTTTTTAGTTTTTTTACCCATGGTGCAAATGTAATTTGTTTGTTTTTCAAAACAAAAAGCTCAAAAGCTTTCGGTTCGAAATAAAGTTAACCGAATTGAAGGTAAATGAAAACTATACAGTTTGTAAAAAACAAAACATTAATTGGGCGATATTCGTTTTACTTATTTTTGTAAAAAACACAAATCAATGAAAAGAGTACTTTTTTTATTTTCTGTAATCATATTTATTTCTTCATGCAACAGCAACCTGGTTTATAAAGAAATAAGAAAATTTGAAAAAGTAAGCTGGAACCGGTTTGATATTCAGAATTTTGAAGTTCCGGTTACGGCAGGCGAGGAGTTGGACTTTTTCCTGTTTCTGCGCCACCACACTTATTTTCCGTACGATAAATTATTTGTAAGCATTACTTTTTTCAGCCCTTCGGGCGACGAACGATCAGCCGAATATGATTTTAACTTAAAAGATGAAAAAGGAAAATGGCTGGCTGACGGAATGGGAGAGCTTTGGGACATAGAATTACCTATTCGCCAGAACATGAAATTTAGTTCTGCAGGAATCTGCAAAGTTCAGATTCAAAACCTGTATAGTAAAACTGAAACTCCTGGAATTGTTGAAATAGGATTGATAGCCCGCAAAAGTTCCGATTAGCTTTTTTTGCATTACTTATTTGTTCTGATTACATATTAAAACCTTTCACAAAATAAGGCTGCTCAAGTGTTTTATTATCTATTTATTTTTTCTATTTTTAAATCCTAAAACCGTCATACTTTTCTCATTTATTGGACAAACTTTGAAACACGCACTCTTAATTTTTACTTTTTTTATTGCTATTTTTTTCAACGCAATAAGTCAGTCATCTTTACCTGGTGAAGTTGGCCAGGATGGATTTTTGTTAAAAAACAAATTGGAAAGAGCTACCGTTCAGGTTACTTTCCAGGTAAATATGTCAAATGAAGAAGTATCTACCGACGGCGTACATTTGGCCGGAAGCTGGCAGGGCGACGAAAATGTCTGGACATGGGATCCTTCGGCCATTTTAATGGTTGACCTTGACGGAGACGATATTTACACGGCTTCGGTAGATTTAGAATCTGGAACAGAATATTATTTTCTTTTTTTCAATGGCGATGAATTTGGTACACAGGAAGATGTACCGGCAGAATGCGAAGATGTTAATACCGGAACGCGCTTTTTTACACCAGGTACGTCTGATGTTACCCTTGATCCACTTTGTTTTTCTTATTGCATCAATTGTGCTCCTTTTTACGATATTACCCTTGAAGTAAATATGCAGTACGAATCGGTTTCGCCCGATGGTGTTTTTGTAGTCGGAACTTTTACTGATAATATTACGGGTAGTGAAATGACCAGTTCAGATAATGTTGTATTCACTACCACGGTATCTCTTATGGAGGGCTCCCAGGCAAGGTACCGCTTTGTGAATGGCGACCCGGTATTGGGCGGCGATATTGAAAGTTGGAGTGTTCCTTACCCACCTTGCGTAGGCGGTGAACCCCAGGAACGGATATTGGATGTTCCATCTGCAAATACCACTTTTGCAGTATGTTTTGAGTATTGCGCCAATTGTCCCAATTTATTGATTTCTGAAATAGCCTCTCCTTCGGATAATCCCTGGAGCGGATTTTTTATCGAACTATATAATGCCGGAAGCGAAACAGTTGATTTTGATGAATTGCCAATCTGGCTGCTTCAATACTCTCCCGTCTTTCAATGGAATGAACGCTTATCAGGTTCATTGGCTGCCGGAGAAAAGTTTGTTGTGGGCTCACCTGACTTTGAAGATGTTTATGGTTTTGCACCCAACCTTGCAAGCTATGATATTTATGGAAATGGGGATGATGCCTTTTTTCTTTATATGGGAAATGTTGATGGCTGGCAAACACAAATTGATGCTTTTGGAAGCGTGGACGAATTTGGTGACCCTACCACTATTGATTTTGTTGATACAAAAGCAGTCAGGCTGAGGGATGTTACTGAACCCAGCCCGGTATATTTACCCGCGCAATGGCATTTTCCCATCACCGCCTCCGTTGACGATATGACTCCCGCTGCACACAGTGAAAATGTTGACTGGACCGGAAACCTGGGTACTGACTGGAACACAAAGGGAAACTGGGATGGACTGTATGGTTACATTCCCGATGCTTCTTTCAATGTGAACATCCCAAATATGGGAAACGACCCTTCCATTTCAGCCGAAACGG
>DATCTB010000072.1:0-3207 GCA_036568185.1 Bacteroidales bacterium
AAATTCAAGCGCGGGCACAAAGTTGGCGAAGTTGCACAATTGCTTTTTCCTGGGGGCATAAATCTTAAGCCAAGGTCGCCAAGCCTTTACCAAAAGGCTGTTATGCACACCAATCAAACCATCGAATCGGGCAAATACGATATAATATATGAAGCCGGTTTTATGTACGACCGTTTATTGGTATTCCTTGATATTTTGGTCCGGGAGAATAATTCATGGTATGCTTTTGAAGTTAAAAGTTCGAGAAAAATTTCTGATACTTTTTTGCTTGATGCAGCTTTTCAATATTATGTTATCACGAATTCAGGAATTAAACTGGCTGATATATCAATTATTTATGCAAGCGAAGACCTCGATTATGACAACCTGGTTTCTGACAAACCGCTTGAAGAACTTTTTATAACTGAAAGTGTTCTGGAAAAAATTCTTGAGTTGCAGGATGACATCAGTGAACAAGTGATCAGGCAAAAAGCCGCCCTGCTATTAACAAAATCGCCCGACATAAGCACCGGCCCGCATTGTTTCGAACCTTATCCCTGTGATTTTTATGGCCACTGTTCAAATAGCGAATCACGATAATAGTTATTAACAGTTTTGCTTCAAGCGAACCAATATTTGTATTTTTGACGAATGGAAGAAGCAAAAAAAAACACGCGTAAAAAAACTCCCGCACAGCTTGCCAAACCCATTGCAACACAATCGCTTGAGCATGGAAAGGTGCCACCCCAGGCTATCGACCTTGAGGAAGCCGTTCTGGGTGCCATGATGCTTGAGAAGGATGCTGTTTCGGCGGTAATTGATATTTTACAACCTAAAGTTTTTTATAAAGACAGCCACCAAAGAATATTTGAGGCAATTGCCAGGCTTTTTGGAAAATCGGAGCCGGTGGATATACTTACTGTCATCAACGAATTGAAAAGTTCGGGTGAACTGGAAATGGTCGGCGGCCCCTATTATATTACCATGCTTACCAGCCGCATTGCTTCTGCAGCAAACGTGGAGTACCATGCACGTATAATTCTTCAAAAACACATTCAGCGCGAACTGATTAATATTTCTTCAGAAATTATCAGGGATGCCTTTGAAGATACAACAGACGTGTTCAACCTGCTTGACAAAGCTGAGCAAAACCTGTTTGCAGTTTCTGAAAATAACCTCCGACGTAATTTTGAGGATATGCCTTCGCTGGTAAAACAAGCGATTGATGAAATTGAAGCTGCCGCGAAATCAGACGAGAAACTTTCAGGCGTGGGCTCTGGTTTTTATGCATTGGATAGAATTACCAATGGCTGGCAAAAAAACGACCTGATAATTTTGGCTGCACGTCCATCGATGGGGAAAACAGCATTTGCGCTTACAATGGCCAGAAATGTTGCAGTAGAGTTTAACAAACCGGTTGCATTTTTTTCGCTTGAAATGTCGGCAGTACAGCTTGTTATGAGGTTGATTTCAAGCGAGTCGGAACTTAAATCGGACTTGTTGAAAAAAGGAAAATTGGCCCCCCACGAATGGGAACAACTCAACAACAAAGTAACAAGCCTGGTTGATGCCAAAATGTTTATTGACGATACACCGGCTCTTTCCATTTTCGAATTGCGTGCCAAGTGCCGCCGCCTGAAACAACAGCACGATATCCAAATGGTATTTGTTGATTACTTGCAATTAATGTCGGGAGGTGGCGATGCAAAAGGAAACCGGGAGCAGGAAATTAGCCAGATATCCAGGTCATTAAAGGCATTGGCAAAAGAATTAAATGTTCCGGTTCTTGCTTTATCGCAGTTAAGCCGTGCTGTTGAAAACCGACCCGGACAATCGAAGCGCCCTATTCTTTCCGACCTCAGGGAGTCGGGAGCTATTGAACAGGATGCTGATATAGTTATGTTTATTTACAGGCCTGAATATTACAAACTGGATGAGTTTGAAGACGGCACTTCAACCCGCCGTGTGGCCGAAGTTATTATTTCAAAACACCGTAACGGGCCAACTGGTGAAGTAAAACTGAAATTCATTGATACTTTTGCAAGGTTTGAAAACCTTGATAATGTGCCGGTTGGTGCTGAACATTTAATCGAAGATGTTCATGCAGGATTTAAAACCATGCCTTCGAAAATGAACGATATGCATGAAGAAGACGAACCTTTTTAATAATTATTAAAATTATTTACTATGAATAAAAACAAACAAAATTTGCTGCTGGCACTGGTTTTACTGCTGGCAGGTTTTTCTTTTAACCTGAATGCCCAAAAAAGTGTGCAACTTAGGTATAACCTTAATCAGGGAGATGCATATTCTTATGAGTTGAAGATGGACCAGGACATTGTCTTCCAGGCCTCTGGCCAAACAATGACCCTCGACCAGGTGATAGAATTTTACATGACTTCGACGATCTCAAAAATTACTGACAGCATCACTGTTGAGTCGAGTATTAACAGGGTTGTGATGGATCAAAAGATTTTTGGAATGGAAATGAAATATGATTCAGATGTGCCTGCTGAAAAACAAAATCCAATGGCGGCTAAAATTGCTGAAGTTATGGGAGGAATGATAAATAAGAGTTATAGCATGGTTATGGATAAAATGGGCAATATTGGAGATCTTGATGTAAGTCAGCTTACTGAAAATGATGATTTGGCTAACAATTTGGGATCAGGTTCCAACTTCGCTGTTTATCCAGAAAAAGAGGTATCGGTTGGTGACAGCTGGGAAAAGGATATTGAACCGTTAACTGACAGCGATATGAAATTTCACGCAAAATATACACTTGTGAAACTTACTGGTAGCCAGGCTACTTTGCAGTTAGATGGCACCATTACAGCCAACAAGATGGATGATGTAAATGCTGATTTGAACCTTAATGGTGTACAAAAAGGTGAAATAATAGTAGATGTGAAAACAGGCTGGCTGATTGAATCGAAAGTAGAACAGGAATTAAAAATGGACATTGAACAGGATGGTGTTAAATTCCCTGCAACCATCAGCGGTTTAATAACCACTACTTCAAAAAAGAAATAATTTCTAACACAGCACAAACAAAAAAGGCGGGTTGATTTCCCGCCTTTTTTTTTGAATCAACAACATTTATCCAACCTTAATCTGTTTAACCGGTTTCAATTTAGCTTCTTCCTTTTTCGGAATTTCAATACGCAGAATTCCATCGTTGTACTTCGCATTGATTTTGTCGTGTTCAACGGCATTCATAGGAAGTGA
>DATCTB010000073.1:0-3073 GCA_036568185.1 Bacteroidales bacterium
TTCGAATTACTGATTAAGTTTGAACCGGATAAAAGACTTACCAGGTAAGTGCCACTTTGAAGATAATTAGTCGAAACATCTAAAGTATTCTCACCATTCTCGAACTGAAAACTTTGTAAAGTTCTTCCAGCCAAATCAGAAATAACTAACTGATATTCATCATTTATTTTTGGCAAAAAAACTTCAGCTGTAAAATTTCCTTTAGCCGGATTGGGGTAAATATTCAATTTTGAAGCAGGATTGTTCTCATCAATCGAAGTAGTTTCTTTTCCAATATGATAAATAATTCCAGTTGACAAAGCGGCAATATAGATCTCGCCTTCCGAATCAACACCAAAGGCGCTGTAACCGCTTCCTGAATTGAATACGCCATAATTTTCTGTTTGCCAGCTTCCATTAACTTCGGAAATGGACATTATCCAGCTGCCGCAAAAATCAGTGAAAAAATATTTCCCGTACAAATCCGGAAATTGAGTGCCACGATAAACCACGCCCCCTGTAACTGAGCAGCCTCCCGGAGAGCCGGAATGAGTGAATTCGTAAACAGGAAAAACCATTTCTGAGGCAGGAGGACAGTCATTGCCTGTGTTAAACTCATCGCTGCCTTCATAACACCGCCAGCCATAATTTTCGCCACCAGCACTCGAAGCGGGCTGGAAATCAATTTCTTCAATTTGATTTTGGCCTACATCAGCTATCCACATATCGCCTGTCAACGGGTCAAAGCTGAAACGCCAGGGATTGCGCACACCAATTGCCCAGATTTCATCCAGGGTAGTTGGGTCGCCAACGAAAGGATTGTCAACAGGGATAACATAAGGCGAGCCGTTGTCCACATCGATCCTCAACATTTTTCCCAATAATTCCTGGCCATTTTGGGCCCGGTTTTGGGGGTCGCCGCCTGAGCCGCCATCGCCCATGCCAATATATAAATAGCCATCGGGGCCAAAATGGATATCTCCGCCATTGTGGTTGGAATAGGGTTGGGCAATTGTCAGGATTTGAAATTCGCTGGACGCATCTGCCAGGTCGGGGTTGTTTTCAGAAACGCTAAAGCGTGAGACCTGGGTGCTTCCGTTTGAAGTGGTATAATTCAAATAAAAATATCCATTTGTTGTATAATCAGGGTGAAATGCCAGGCCAAGCAAACCTTGTTCATTTCCTCCATCATTCACAATGCTTGAAATATCCAAAAACGGGGTTTCTTTTATCAGTCCGCTGGCTTCAATAATTTTTATTTTTCCAGCTTGTTCCAATACAAACAGCCTGTCATCGCCAGTATTTTGAATGCAAAGTGGCCTGGATAAGCCTGTAGCAAAGGCAGTTAACTTGAGTTGCTGTTGCTGGGCTTCCATGCATGAGTATGAAATCATCGCAAGAAATATGATGAGAAGTCTAAAAGAGTGTTTCATTGTATTATTTTTTAATTATTAAAAAAAAGCAAAAGAATCCTATTATTTGTTAATGAAACGTTAAAGGTAGCAAAACTTAGTTAGTTTTGATTTGAATATTGGCCTTTTATGGCCCTGGGGTTCCACCTGCCCGATTCTTTTTTATAAAGTTGTTTGTTGAGCTGTGGATAAATCAACAACTTGCTATTTTGTGGATAATGGTTTTCAAATTGAGATGAAATCTTAAGTAATTCTTCAGAATAGGAAACGGAACCCTTTCTGGCTCCTGCCAGAATCAACATGTCATTTGGAGCAAATTTTTCTGATTTCAAATTAATACTTTGCCAATCATTTTGTTCAGAATAATAAATTGAAGATGTAGATTTATTCTTTTTAACCTGTTGCCTTACAGCGTTATGCGTTATTTTGTTTCCATAAAGGAAAATAGGAATGCTTAATTCTTTTGATAAGATAATTACCTTCATTAGCCAAAGGCGGAACCCAATTTCCATTTCTGATAATGGAGGTGAAATAACAACAATTCTTTTATGTGCAGTAAGTGGCTTGTTAAACAAACATACAAGCGTAGTTTTATCCGCTTTTTTTGTAAACTTTTCAACTTTATCGCTGAGCGAATGATCCTGGTTATCTGCATTTTGCGGCCAGCCAATTATTATCAAGTCGGCCATAATTTCCCTTGCAGTTCTTGCAATGCCAATTGCGGTTTTTCGTTCAATAATTGTTATTATATTCACCTGTTGTTCAGTTGCGGCAGCCTGTTTCACAATGTTTTCAAGTTTTTCTCTTGATTTTATAATATTCAATTCCGCTTCCTCATTATTTGGTACGACCGATAAAATGGAAACAGGGTGGTTTGACTTTTTATCCTTCACCAGCAATGCAAATTCAAGTAGTTTTTCAATGTTTGAAAAGTTACTGATGGGAAGTAAAATATGTTCACTTTGCAACTGGTCACGTTTAGATGAATGTTGGCTTGTGCTTTCCTGGAAAAAGGTGATTTTTTTTGCAGCTTTTTCTGTTGCAAAAGAAGAGACAACGCAGGTTATTAAAATTAAAATAATGGTGCCATTCAAAATATTTTCATCCAATATGCCTGATTTGTAACCTATTAATATAATTGCAATGGTTGCTGCAGCATGTGAACTACTGAGGCCAAAAATTAATTGCCGTTGTGTTGGGCTAAATTTTAATGAAAGTTGTGTGATAAGAGCGGCTAACCATTTGCTAAATAGTGCCACAACAGAAAGTGTTACTGCAACAACTATTGCTATATGGCCAGAAAAGATGATTTTCAGGTCAACCAACATTCCAACACTTATCAGGAAAAACGGAATAAAAAGAGAATTCCCAATAAATTCAATCCGGTTCATTAACGCTGAGGAGTGGGGGATATACTTGTTAAGGGCAAGCCCGGCAGCAAAAGCTCCAATTATGTGCTCAAGGCCGGCAATTTCAGCCAAAAAAGCAGCTAAAAAAACCACTGAAAGAACAAAAACGTAATGCAGGTATTTTTCCCCTTCAAATCTGAAAAAAAACCATTTGGTTATTTTTGGAATAATTAAAAAGAGAATGATTGTGAAAAGAATCATTGAAATAATCAGACTGAGCCAGAATTCCTGGTTTAAGTCCCCCTGGTTATTTCCCAATATTATGGCAAAAAT